>NZ_JAUBQS010000076.1:0-27566 GCF_036701355.1 Microcoleus sp. Pol12B3 | reverse complement strand
GCTAATTTACAACTCTAAACGCCTACTTTCTTTGAATTAAGTTTAATTCTCTTGATCCTTTCCTTCAGGGCACTACCCCATCCCGACACCAACAGCCGTACAGGTAAGAAGGTATACGGAATTAAACAGCATAATGCAACACTATGTAAACAGCTTTAAGTCAGCCAGTAGAGAGCCTTTGGAGACTTTGCCCTCGTTTACATAGGGGCGTTTTTCGGCTCCGCCTTACTTATGGTCTGGGGCTGATGGCAAAGATGCTAAAAGTTGATAAAAAATCGAAAGTCGCTGCTGTTTACCTTTGACAATTATTTTATACAAAACGGATTTGATAGCTGCCTGTCACTCATCTGAGCTACCCCAGATAAGCGTCACTATAAAAAGTGACTGTTAAAGCACTTCCCCCCACAGCTACAACTGGGGAATAGCAAGTTCAAAGGACTTGCAAACCACTAATCCCCAATCAAACCATGCAAACCACAAATTCAATTTACGCTCAATTGCCTCTTTGCTATTCACTGCCCACACTGCAACGCAATAATAGCACCACTGCCAATCAAAACGTGCGCTATCTCCAACAATCCTTAGTTAAAAACGGATATCCCGTCGCAACTGATGGATTCTTTGGCCCAAAAACTGAACAAGCAGTCATCAAATTTCAAAAGGAAAATAAGATTGCTGTTGATGGCATTGTCGGCCCTCAAACTTGGAGTCTATTAGGCGCTTGTTATACAGGTGAACCGGGATGTTAAATCCAAGTTAACTAATCCTAGGTGCACGGGTAGCAAGAAACTGTTTTTTTTCACAGCAATACTTCCTTTACGCCCCCAGAAACGCTAAACAATCTGGTGGTTAAGCGAAGCCCAAACCTCGTTTAGGTCCGTCAAAAGTACATCCAGGACTATTAATTAACATCTTTTCCCGCTGCCCTGCTTTTAAACAACTTGCAAACAACCAATGGAGACTCAAACTATGCAAACCACAAACGCAATTCACATGGAATTACCTTCCTGCCGTTATTTTCCCCTACTGAAACGCAACGATGGCGTCACCCAAAATGAGGACGTTCGCTACCTTCAGCGACTCTTGAATGCTAGCGGATTTTCCGTAACTACTGATGGAGGATTCGGCGCGAAAACCGAACAAGCAGTCATCAATTTTCAAAAGCAACAAAAAATCGTTGCGGACGGCATTGTCGGCCCCAAAACTTGGAATAAATTAGGAGTTTGTACAACTATATTTTAAAGTTGGTGCAAGCATCTTTTAAAGAGATTAGGGCGTGCAGTGCGCGCCCTATTTCTCCGTCGAAGTTTCCACCCCGCACCACCCCTCCGGCGCTCCGTACATTCGATACTTGCGAGCTCGTTTGAAATACAGCATTGCTACCCGATCGTCTGGATTGATTTGTAAAATATTCTGAAATGCTTTTTGGGCGGCAACAAATTTTTGGTCGTAGTAAAAATTGAGAGCTTCTTGAAAAACCTCCGCCGTTTGCTGCTTAAGTACAATGCTCTGCTCTGTTTCTGTTTCGTAAATTTCAAACACCGACACAGCATTTGTCTTTCCTTTTACCGTTACTCGATCGACAAATCTGTACTTATATTTTTGTGGATCGTCTAGGCGATCGATAATTGCACCGCTAACTAGAATGCCCGCGCCGTAAACCTTAGTCAATCCTTCCAAACGAGACGCGAGATTCACCGCATCAGCAATCACCGTACTTTCCATCCGTTCTCGCTCGCCAATTGTACCCAACATCAAATTGCCGGCGTGTAAACCGACGCCGATCGCGATCGGAAACAAGCTATTTTTTTCTCGCTGCTGGTTGTAGATATTCACTTCTTTTTGCATATCAATTGCTGCTCGCACACCATCCTCTGGAGATGTAGGAAACAGTGCCATGACTGCATCACCAATGTATTTATCAATAAATCCGTTATTTTTCCTGATGGCAGGGCTAACTCTGCCTAAGTAAGTATTAATAAATGCAAAATTTTCAGGTGGTGTCATCTTTTCGGAAAGCGCCGTAAACGAACGAATATCAGCAAACAACACGGTCATCTCTCTTTCCTGATTCTCGCCTAATTTTACTTCAATAATACTCGGCTTTTCCAGCAAGTTTAGAAAATCGTGTGGCACAAACCTGCCGTAGGCTGCATTCAGTTTCGCTAGGCGAATTTGCGTGTTAATTCTCGCCAACAATTCCTTTTTTATAAAAGGTTTAGTTACATAATCATTGGCTTCTAAGTTAAAAGCTTCTACCAAGTCAGTAGTTTGATTTTTAGCCGTCAACATCAGAATCGGCATTTCTAAAGGCGAGTATTTTTTGCGAACTTCTCGACACACTTCATAGCCCGTCATCTGCGGCATCATTACGTCGAGTAAAATTAAGTCTGGCTTAAATCCTGATTCAATCAGATTTAAAGCTTCTAAGCCGTTGCTCGCTTGAGTTATCTCATAGTTTGCTAGAGAAAGACTGTTGATAATGACCTGAATATTAATGGGTTCATCATCGACCACCAAAACTTTGAGCTTTTCACTTTCTAGGAAGTCGCTATTGTCTGATAGCTGAGAATTTATTATAGAGGATTTGCCCGCGAATTCAGGAGTGATTAAAATGGGAGAACCCTCGGTTAAACGCGGCTGTATGCTACTAAAATCTGGCTGACTCTCAGATACGGGCAAAGTAAAGATGAATTGGGAACCGACGCCTACAGTTGAAGATACCCCTATTTGCCCTCCGTGCAATTCAACTAATTGCTTGGCAACCGTTAACCCTAAACCAGTGCCGCCATATTCTCTAGCAGTAGAACCGTCAGCTTGTTCAAAGGATTCAAAAATTCGGTCTAATTTATCTTCGGGGATGCCAATGCCCGTATCAGATACAGTAATGGCTAATTGGGAATTAGACGGTGATTGTGCGCTGCCCGTTACCAATTCTGCGGAAATTTCTATTCGACCACTTTCGGTAAATTTAATCGCATTGCCGATTAAGTTGTAAAGTATTTGCTGCAAGCGATTCTCGTCGGCTGCTATTGGCGGCAATTCAGGAGCAACTGAGTTAATCAATTGCAAGTTTTTTTTGCCTACTAATGGCTGAGACAGAGTAACAATTACAGAGACTATTTCTCGAAGACCGACGGACTTAATTTGCAGTTCTATAGTTTTGTGTTTGAGCTGAGAAAAATCTAAAAGATCGTTAATTAAAGAAGACAATCTTTTGCCCGAGGAGGAAATCAAAGCTAAGTTAAAATTTGTAGATTCTGGCAGTTGTCCGGTAGCACCGTCTATTAAAGATTCTGCAATCCCAATAATGCCGTTGAGGGGAGTGCGGAGTTCATGGGAAGTATTGGCTAAGAATTCGTCTTTCAGTTTGTCGAGTCGCTGCAATTCGGTATTTTTAGTTTCTAAGGCAGTAAATGATGCTTGCAATTGTGCTGCCATGCTGTTAAAAGCAGCGGCAAGTACGCCCAACTCGTCGGAACGATCGAGCTTTACAGTTTGGTCAAATTGTCCTTCAGACAAAGCTATTGCTGCATTTTTTAATTTTATAAGAGGTTGAATAATCCAGCGAGAAGTGAGAAGTCCTAACACACTTGCCATGCCCAAAGCTGCCAGACATAGCAACACTGTAGTTCGGTTGCCGGCCTGAATTTGTTCCATAAAGTCTGCTTCGGGAACGACAACGACAATCAGCAAATCTAAACCATTGTCGTCTTGGAAGGGCAGGACTTTTAAAAATTTCTGCTGGCCGTTTATCTCAACATTTATTTGCTGTGATTTTGTAATTTTGTGCAAGTTGTTAAAGTGATTTTCTAAATATTTAGCTGTAGTTTGCGTTACTGGGTCGCTGCTTTCTGTAACTTTAAATAGTTCTTTTTTACCGTTTTTGGTGCGGAAAGGTTTTTCGGGTGTGGAAGTTGCCAGCAGCGTGCCGTTTCTTTCGATAATAAAAGTTTGACCAGATTTGCCTATTTTAAGGCTGTTTAAAAATTGACCGATACTGTCGAGACGCAACGCAGCAATTAATACTCCTTCTAGCTGTTTCTGGCTGTTGTAAACTGGTTGCAGCGCGCTGAGGATCAATGTGGGTTCTAGGAAGGATATATAAACTGAACTCCAAGTTGGTTTAATTGCTAGAGCGGCATAGGCGTAGGAAGGGTGCTGTCGGATGTCGAAGTTTTTGACAGAGGCTGCTACTGTGGTGCGATCGCCCGTATCATTAGTATTGTAAGAATAAAAATCAAAATTTGTAGAAGGGCCCGATGCGTTAATCAATAAAGTGCCGTTCGACATCTTTTCGCCGGTGCGATATTCTCCATCTTGATTAGCGATCGACGTAAAATTGATATAGGGATATAATTGCACTTGGCGCCACAGATACTTTTCCCAAGCTGACAAGTCTTTCATGTTCACAAAACCCAGTTTCACTGCATCCAGCTTGCTTTGATTGATTTGGTGCGGAGTTTGCAGATAAGTTCTCAAATTTTGCTCGATGCGATTGCTCACCTCCCCCATCAACTGACCCGCAAGGTCATTTACTGCTCTTTGAGAGTTCCTAAATGATAAATACCCCACAATACCCACCGCTGCAAATACTTGCAAGACAAACGGAACTATGAGTACGGTTTGCAGCGTTGCTTTTCTTGAAAGTTTTGCCACTAAGTGCTTGAGAGAAAGAGTGGACATAACATTACTTTAGGTTGAAAAACCCAGTTAATACTTGGAGCGAAGGCTGAGCAGTGGTAAAAATTATAAACCATTTTGTACTTAAACACAACTTACCCAAGGAAGACCCGATCTAGTTTCTACAATCCTTAATCTTTTACCAAATTATTAAAAGTCAAAGCGAACCATACGGACACGGCAATACCTTGTCCTACTCTCCGCGCCGGACAAGGTATTGCCCTATCCCTACCGATGTTCACATACAATATATCTGTATCACTACTTTTCATCCAAAGCTTCTATTCCCGACCATCCTTCAGGCACTCCATACATTCCATTCTTTAGAGAGCGCTGGCAGTAAATTGCTGCTAACCTATCTTGAGGATTTCTTTCGCAAATCTTACTGAATAATTTTTGCGATTAAGGAAAATTTTGCTCGAAATAAAGCTCCAGACCTTTTTGAAATTCAGCAGCAGTTTCCTGTTTTAGTTCAATGCTTTGTTCTGTTTCTGCATCATAAATTTCAAACACCGACACGGCAGATTTTTTGCATTTTACTGTGACTCAAACGACAAATAGGCAGATATATTTTTCTCGCTATCCCCAACACTATAAAATTGAGCCACTAACTATAATTTTAGCCTAGTCAACAGTTATTTATTAGCTTTGAGTTGCCACTGACTAGAGCTAATTTCAAGCAAAAAAATAACATAAATAGCAGCTTATATCCCAATCCCCACGCTGTTTAATAAAAATTAAACGGGACAACGATCGATAATTGAAACCCAATCTTTCTGTGGCTCATAGAATATCCGACAAGTATGTTTTGCCGGATGAAAACATTGCAGATGTTTTTTACATAATTTATATTATGTCCGCTTACTTCATGCTGTTAAAAAAGGTATAATTAAAAATAAAAAATTAGCTGTCTGTCGCTGAAATTAGGCGCAAAATTAAGCTATATTGTAGCAAATTTCAGGAAAGTGAGATTTGCTATGGCTGACTCTATTGCTCGCCGTTTGGAACAATACACGGTAAAACGATCGCACGAAGTTTTAATCATCAAGGCCCAAATTGACGGCGAATTCGATGAAATTGCTATTTTTAAAGGCTTTTCTAGTTCCCTGACGCGATCGACCGCTTTCGATCCAGACGTTCCTGTTTTGCCGGAGGAAGCAAAAATTGTCAGTGTCGATCGCGTGGAGAGCCCCTACAATCCAAATAACCCCCGCTATCTTCAGCAGGGGTTATCTTGGGAAACAATGCAATCTCTATTGTCCGAGGCGGGAGTTTAGCAAAACATTAGGGACACAACGCGAGCAAAACAGTAGGGACACAACATTGTTGTGTCCCTACTACAAAAGCACTATGTCCTTACCCTTAGAGCTAGATCGTGCCGCCGGCAGCTTGGAAACGAGCTCTCGCGCGTTTGATGGCTTGCTTAGCTTGAATTTGCTCTTGCAAAGTGCCGCTAGTAGCCTTTTGCAAACGAGCTTCTGCTTCGGTGTAAGCAGTACGAGCAGCTTCTTTATCAATGGTTTCGCCTTTTTCAGCGCCGTTGACAAGAATAGTAACTTTGTTTTCTTGGATTTCTGCAAAGCCGCCCATCAGAGCAATAGACACCCATTCCTTGCCGGGACGGACGCGCATCACTCCGGTATCCAAAGCTGTCAACATGGGAGCGTGACCGCTCAAGATACCCAGTTGGCCTGTGGTGCTCGGCAGAATTACTTCTTCAGCATTAGAATCCCAAACAGTTTTGTCTGGGGCCACTACGCGCACAGTTAATGTCATAAATTGTCAGTTGTCGGTTGTCAGTTGTCAGTTGTCAGTTGTCAGTTGTCAGTTGCCAGTTATCAGTTGTCAGTTGTCAGTTGTCAGTTGTCAGTTGTTACCAATAACCAATAACTAATAACAAATAACTAATAACTACTGACTCATGACTCCTGACTACTGACTACTGACTCATGACTAAAATTACTTGGCGTCAGCTTTCATTTTTTCAGCTTTGGCGATCGCCTCGTTGATATCGCCCACCAAATAGAAAGCTTGTTCTGGTAATTCGTCAAGTTCGCCAGCCAAAATCATCTGGAAGCCCTTAATGGTGTCTGCCAGCTTGACGTACTTGCCGGGGGAACCAGTGAATACTTCCGCCACAAAGAACGGTTGAGACAAGAAGCGTTCAATTTTGCGAGCGCGAGAAACGGTCAAGCGGTCATCTTCCGACAGCTCGTCCAAGCCCAAAATCGCAATAATGTCTTGCAATTCCTTATAGCGTTGCAGAGTAGACTGCACCTGACGAGCAACACCATAGTGCTCTTCGCCGACAACGCTAACTTGCAACATCGTAGACGTAGAATCCAGCGGGTCAACCGCAGGATAAATCCCCTTCGCAGCCAAACCGCGAGACAACACAGTTGTAGCGTCCAAGTGAGCAAAAGTCGTAGCCGGTGCGGGGTCAGTCAAGTCATCCGCAGGTACGTACACAGCTTGAACCGAAGTAATGGAACCTTCGGTAGTCGAAGTAATCCGTTCTTGCAAGTCGCCCATGTCTGTACCGAGAGTCGGCTGATATCCCACAGCCGAAGGCATCCGACCCAACAGAGCCGATACCTCAGAACCCGCTTGCACAAACCGGAAGATATTGTCAATGAACAGCAGCACGTCTTGCTTGCTGACATCACGGAAGTATTCGGCCATCGCCAGAGCCGACAGGCCCACGCGCATCCGAGCACCAGGCGGCTCGTTCATTTGACCGTAAACCAGAGCAATTTTTGACTTGCTGCGGTCTTCTTCGTCAATAACCCCCGACTCGATCATTTCTTTGTAGAGGTCATTACCTTCGCGGGTGCGCTCGCCCACACCACCGAACACGGACACGCCACCGTGAGCCTTGGCGATGTTGTTGACGAGTTCCATCATAATCACGGTTTTGCCGACGCCTGCGCCGCCGAACAAACCGATTTTGCCACCGCGACGGTAGGGCGCGAGCAGGTCAATCACCTTGATCCCTGTTTCAAACACCGAAGGCTTGGTTTCCAGTTCGGTGAAAGCCGGCGGGTTGCGGTGGATGGGCATACTTTCGGAAGTATTGACCGGGCCGAGGTTGTCTACGGGTTGACCGATGACGTTAAAAATCCGGCCGAGAGTTGGGATTCCGACGGGAACTTGGATCGCTTCCCCGGTATCTACTACTTCCATGCCACGCACCAAGCCGTCGGTGGTACTCATGGAAACGGCGCGCACTTGGCTGTCTCCGAGCAGTTGTTGAACTTCGCAGGTAACGGCAACGTCTTGACCTGCTTCGTTTTTGCCGGAAATTGTGAGAGCGTTATAGATTTGGGGCAGTTTGCCGCCTGGGAATTTTACGTCTACAACTGGCCCGATGATTTGGGTGATGTAGCCTACGTTCGTTTTTTCTGCGGTGGATACCATGAATAGTGCCTTTGTTAGGATGCTATTTTTCCCGTTATGGAAAAAGTCTTAACATTTAGAAATGCTATTTCTCAGAGTACCACTGAACAGACGCACTATTTAGATTTGTATGGGGCTGGTTAATAGTCATCTTTATGGTTGCTGCCCTCGCTTTTTTTTCCTGCGAGCTGCAGCCAAAGCCCCGATCCCCACAATAGTCCCGAACACTGTCAGAGGTTCGGGGACAGGTTCGGAGACTAACTCAGCCGACACGGTGAAGTCTTTGAAGTCAAGCTCGGTTCCTGGTTTGGCATCGTCAAAGGAGAGTTGTGTGCCATTAGCCAGTTCGGCCATTGCGAGCGATGAAAATTGCTCTGGGCCTTTACCGCCGTTGACGTTTGCAAATGAGTCGCTGGAGTTGTAGTCGAGCATAAAGTCACCAAACACAGCAAGCTGACATCCCGCCACCAGACATTCCTCTCTTCGGAACTGGGTGCCGGCGGCCCACCATTGGGGGCTGTTCATGAAGGTACTCGAGGAGACGTATTGCTCGAAAGGCTTGCCGGTACCCGTGTCGCTCCACAGTAGCAGGGCATAAATTTGATCCTGCAAAAATGTGAAGGTTTGGGTGATGGAGCCGTTGTCCGAGGTGATTGCGTTGCCGAATGTTGCTTCCCAGTTGTTGGCAGAGCCGTTATCTGAGGGTTTAGTCTCGTAAAACAGCCGGGCGATGTTGGTGTAGCCATTGTTTCCTGACTCAGCTTGGGCCACCCACAAGCTTGACTGGTAAGGGCTGCGAGAGTTGTTAAATCTAAAGTCGATCTTTGTATCTCGATCGAACTGGATGCCGCCAGTGCCAAACATGAAAGCTCGGACGGGCGTGCAGATGCTGAGCAACATTGTGGTTGCCAAGCTGACGACTGTAAAAGATGTTTTTTTGACTAGCGTTAAGGTAGTCATAACCCTGATTCCTCCAGTATTGTTAGGTAGTAAGGCACAAAATGCACTAAATGCCATGTTCCCGTGACGCGAATCGACGATCGCGAGCCTGCTATATTTAGGACGATCGTCAAACCTAAAGAAGAGGCTCCACACCAGTGAATCTACATATAGATCTCACTTAAGGGTGTTTTGGAGTAAATGAGTGCTTCTTCTAAGAGTTTTCACTGACACCAGATTGACACAGTTTAATCTGTCAGAGCAAGATTTTCATCCTGCCTAGACTTCCAACCTACTACATTTACTTAGTTTCGGTAACGGTCTAAAGTTGAGTGCAAGACTTGCAAATATTGGCTTTTATCAAAAATACATAAAAATTTTACTCGACCTTTATAAAGTTTTGGTAAAGTTCATCCATAAAATATAAAGTTTTTGAGAGAAAGTCGGCTGTTGGGTTCGTTGTTCATGAAAGCGGGCTGCAAGCTGCTCTGCTGATGCAGAAGGAAGTGGCGGCGACCGCGAGTAGGAATTTGAGCGACTTTTTGACCACTCTAAGCAAGCTGTATAACAGGCGATCGGAACTTACGTAGTTTTGACTAAAATTCCAATTTTTTTAAACCCCTAACCCTCGCATTCCGCGCCATATTTTCCCCCACAGTCCCGGACGCATAAACCATGTTTTTTAAGATAATTCCGTGAGGTAAGCAGTGAAAGTGGAAACAATAAACCAAGTTTCATTTCCCGCGCCTGACTTGTAGTAAAAAAACTGTTTATACGTAAATTCTAGTAATTAAACACATACATTTCCTTGTCCCATCCTAATTATTCGGTAACCCAAAATAGGTGGCTCCTATTGACATGAGTAATTTTTATGAGTAAAAATAAGATAAAGAAATACGATCGCACTTTAAGCAGAATCTTTAAACACAATGACAGCCAACAGACTGCATTTGCTCGGATGGTTATTCATTGTTAGCTGGCTGAGTGCAGCGGCGGGTTCGGCAAACGCGCAACCCATCGCCCCTGCACCAGACGGCACTAACACAGTTGTTACTCCCAACGGCAACCGCTACGACATTTCCGGGGGGGCATTCAGCGGAGATGGGGCTAATCTTTTTCACAGTTTTACTCAGTTTGGCCTCAGCGAGGCTCAAACGGCTAACTTTCTGACGAATCCCAATATTCAAAATATTTTGGGAAGGATTACTGGAGGTAATCCTTCTTTAATAAATGGCTTAATTCAAGTTACGGGTGGCAATTCTAATTTATTTTTGATGAATCCGGCAGGCATGATTTTCGGACCGAATGCCAGTCTGAACGTGCCGGGATCTTTTAATGCTACTACGGCGACAGGGATTGGTTTTGGAAACAATCAGTGGTTTAGTGCGATCGGCAATAACAATTGGGCAACTTTCATCGGGACGCCGAACAGTTTTGCGTTTACAAATTTGCAAGGTGGAAGCATTGTCAATACAGGCAATTTGGCGGTGACACCAGGTCAAAATCTAACTTTGATTGGCGGTACGGTTGTCAATAATGGTCAGCTAACTGCGCCTAGCGGCAATATTCTCATCAGCGCCGTACCAGGTAACAATTTGGTGCGAATTAGTCAAGCTGGAAATTTATTGAGCTTGGATATTCAGCCGACCGCTAACCAAGGTTCGTTGCCGAATAATTGGACGCAGCCCGTGTTATCTTTGCCGGAGTTGCTGACTGGACAAGGTGTGGCACAGGCGACGGGTTTGACGGTAAATCCTAATGGCGAAGTTGTGTTGACAGGGAATGCTTCTGTGCCGGTAAGTGCAGGAACTACGATCGCATCCGGCAGTATCAATGTCTCTGGCAACACTGGCGGTACTGTAAATATTTTAGGCGACCAAGTAGGAGTTATTGCAGGCAATATCGATGCTTCTGGGATTAACGGCGGCGGTAATGTACTGATTGGCGGAGATTATCAGGGTTTGGGGACTGTGCCCAATGCTGCGCGGACTTTTGTTAGCAGCGACTCGACAATTAATGCTGATGGTATTAGTAATGGGAAGGGCGGGCGAGTTATAGTTTGGGCTGATGAAACTACTCGCTTTAATGGCAATATTACGGCCAGAGGTGGCTTGTTTTCTGGGAATGGCGGCTTTGTGGAAGTGTCGGGAAAGCAATCGCTGGATTTTCAAGGATTAGTTGATTTGCGATCGACCTTTGGGATTGCTGGCACCTTATTATTAGATCCTACTGATATCACTATTAGCGCAGGCGCGGATGCAGGCGGCACTTTAGCAGGGGGAGCATTTACGCCATCGGCTGGTACTTCTACAATTAATAATGGGACGCTGCAAATACAGCTAGGCTTGGGAAATGTGACTATTTCCACGGCGTCGGCTTCTCCGAACCAAGGCGATATTACAGTCAGCGCTCCGGTTTCATGGGCTAATAGTAATTCCCTAACTCTGAATGCTAACAATAATATTAATGTTAATACCAATATCACAACTCAGGGAGGCAATATTACTCTCAATGCTGATAGCGATAATCTAAATGGTGGTCGTCTCCAGATTCTTAGTTCGACGATCGATACAAACGGCGGCAATTTCCTGGGAAATGGTCAGGGGAATGCTGTGTTGGGGAATGGAATCGATATCCAGGGCAGCACAATTAATGCCGGAGGTGGAAAAATTGACCTGAATGGTAGTGCAGGAAATACGGCAAGCAACACGGGTATTTCTATTTTGGGTGCTACCACCACACTAAAAACTACTGGAAGCGGGAATATTACTCTCAATGGAACTAGCGGTAGCAGTCTGAATAGTTCAGGAGTAGTGTTGCGCGGGCCTACGATAAGTTCAGTGAACGGCGATATCACCTTGACTGGTAGCGGTAAGGGGATTGGACAAGGCATTTATCTGTTCTCCAGTGGTGTGGTGGAATCAACGGGAACAGGTAGTATTACCATGACTGGAACTGGCGGAAATGGGACTAATGGCAATATAGGGATATTTATAGATGGGGCCAGCACAGTTCGATCGCTCAATGGAAATATTAGCCTCAAAGGAACTGGAAGCGGAACTGGAAGCGACAACAGCGGAATTAATATTAATGCTACCAGCACAGTGCGATCGACCGGGACAGGGAATATTACTCTCAATGGTACTGGCGGGAACGGGACATTTAATAATCAAGGGATATCTATTAGTACCAGCACAGTGGAATCGACGGGGACAGGAAGTATTACTTTCAACGGTATTGGCGGAAACGGGACATTTAATAATCGAGGGATATCTATTGACGGCAGTACAGTAGGGGCTGGGGGAAATATAAACCTGACTGGTAAGGGTGCTGGGACTTTAACCAACAACACTGGCGTTAGAATAGTCAACTCTACAGTGGATTCAACGGTGGGGAATGGGACTGTCACCATCACCGGGATGGGAGGAAATGGGACGGATGGCAATCAAGGGATAACTATTGATAATCCCAGCACGGTAAAATCGCAGAATGGAGATATCACCCTGACTGGAACAGGTAAGGGGAGTGCGGGCAACAACACTGGTATTGTGGTGCAAGGGGTAGTGGACTCCACAGGCACCGGGAATCTGACTCTGACTGGTTTTGGCAGTAATGGGACTGATGGCAATCAAGGGATATTAGTTGGGTCCGGCGCTGTGAGAGCGTCTTCTGGAAATGTCAGTCTGACTGGTACTGGTGGCGGGACTGGGTTTACTAACGAGGGTATATATGTAGATAGTGGTGCTACAATCCAAACCGCAGGCTTGGGAAAGGTGACGTTGAAGGGTACGGGCAGTGCAGGGACGGCGATTAATTCCGGGATCTGGCTCAACTCAGGCGCGGTACGATCGCAGAATGGAGATATTGCTTTAATTGGTACCGGTCTAGGGACCTCAACTAGCAACGACGGCATTCACTTCCCCCTGGCCCCACTGGTAACGGTGCAAGCTACGGGAACGGGTAATATTAGCTTTACGGGAAAGGCTAACAACAATTCCATTCCTATTAACCTCCTCGGCGGTGTGATTGATGCGGCTTTGGGTGGCAATGTCACTTTGACGGGCGATGAAATTCAACTGTTAGGGCCTACTCAAGTCAATGGCAATGGCACGGGCATTATTACTTTGCAGCCACTGACACCAAGCTTAGGTATTCTGATAGGCGGTACTCAGAACACACCTGACGTTCCTCCTTTGAATCTAATCCAAACGGAACTCGATACGTTAAAAGGGTTTTCCCTGGTGATTGGGGATGGGACGGGGGCGATCGCAATTGACCCGGCTGGTGTTACTTTTAATTACCCCATCACAATGCAAGCTGGGACAATTGCAGTCGATGGAAACATTACAGGTGCAAAGAACGCTTCAATTACTTTTAAGGCTCCAACGACTAACTTAAATGCAAATATTCTTACCAACGAACAGAATATTACCTTTGGTGGCCAAGTCTCTCTCGGTACGGGTTCTAATGTCACTCTCAATACTGGGCTAACAAATGCAGGCGACATTAATTTTGGGGGAACGGTTGACGGCGATGGCAACCTAGTTTTGACTGCGGGAACCGGCGTTATTAATGTCAACGGGCCTATTGGATATCCAATACCTTTACGTTCCCTGACAACAATCAATTCTTTCGATGTTAAGAGTCCGATCGATTTTTCGATTAAAACTACAGGCAATATTACCGTTGGTAGTATGAGAAATCCCGGACGGGCGATCGCCCTTACCAGCACTAATGGCGATATTGATACGACGGCAGGGGCAATTGATACCACATCCAGTACCGGAAATGGAGGCTTAATTACACTCAGTGCCAACAATATTAACGCTAGTAATCTTAACTCCAGTTCCACTGCTGGCAATGGCGGAAACATCACACTCACTGGCAAAACAGGCAACATTTTTGCATACTCAGGAGTAGTTAATTCTAGTTCTAGTTCCGGTGTCGGCGGAGATATTGCGATCGCAACTCCCAATGAAGTTGGAATAAATAGCATTGATGCTAATGGATTGCCCGGTACTGGAAATATTAGCATTAGTGGCAATGAGATTGGCTTTTCGGGAGCAGGTTCCGCACAGGGGAAAGGAAGTTTTTCTGTTCAGCCATTTTCGCCGAATGTCGGAATTCGCTTCCAGGCTGGACTTCCTTTCGATCCGCAGGCGATCGATATAGGAGCACCTTTTTTATCCTCATTGCGTAATGGCTTTAGTGCCATTGTTTTCGGAGGGAACACTACTACAGGCAATATCACTGTAGAGAATTTGCCAGTATCTTTTGCAGATCCTGTGACTTTCAATACTCAAGGCACTATTTTTGTCAAGTCAAATCAATCAATTTCGGGAACTGATAATGCTTCAATCACTCTGAATGCTACAACTAATAACTTAAGTGGCGATATTACAACCCTATCTCAAGATATCACAATTAACGGCAATGCCATAGTTGAAAATCAAGTTTTAGTGGGAACGGGCAAGTTTGCAGGTGGCAATATTCTGTTGAATAATAATATTAACGGTAGCAGCAATCTTACGTTAGAAACAGGCACTGGAAATATTGCTGTTCAAGGTGCTGTAGGCAACACCACACCATTAGGAAATCTCACTGTCAACAGTGCTGGTACAGCTACATTTAATGCTGTCACTTCTACCAGTTTTACCACTAATGCTGGCGGCAAAACTGAACTCAATGGCAATGTGACAACCACCGGCCCTCAAATCTACGGAGATGCAGTTACAATTGCCAACAATCCGATTCTCGCAGGCAGCGACATTAATTTCAATAATACTGTAGACGGCACCAGCGATTTGACGGCGAAAGCGGTTAGCGGTAATCTGACATTCAATGGTGCAGTTGGTACTGCAAGTGCGATCGGCAATTTAACGGCTAACTCTACAGGAACAACCGCATTTAATCAAACAGTCAATGCTGCGAGTTTGACTACAGATGCTGGCGGCACAACTCAAGTCAAGGGAAATGTCACTACAATCAGCAGTCAAACCTACGGAGATGCAGTTACAATTGCCAACAATCCGATTATTTCAGGTGACAGCATTACTTTCAATAATACTGTTGATGGTACCAGCGATTTGACGGCGAAGGCGGTTAGCGGTAATCTGACATTCAATGGTGCAGTTGGTGCTGCAAGTGCGATCGGCAATTTAACAGCTAACTCTACAGGAACAACCGCATTTAATCAAACAGTCAATACCGCGAGTTTGACTGCAGATGCTGGCGGCACAACTCAAGTCAAGGGAAATGTCACTACAATCGGCAGTCAAACCTACGGAGATGCAGTTACAATTGCCAACAATCCGATTCTTTCAGGTGACAGCATTACTTTCAATAATACTGTTGATGGTACCAGCGATTTGACGGTGAAGGCTGCTAGCGGTAATCTTACCTTCAAAAGTGCGATCGGCGAAATAACTCCTCTCACTAATTTAACTGCCAACAGCAATATATCTTTAGGTGGCAATGTCACTACAACCGGCAGTCAAACTTATGCAGATGCTGTCACTGTTGCCAAAAACTCGATTCTTTCAGGCAGCGACATTACTTTCAACAATACAGTTGACGTAGCTGGCAATCTGGGTATTGCGGCTGATAATGTCAATCTAAAAGGAAGTGTAACAACCACCAATGACGGCACGCTCACAATCACCAATAAGGTAAATCTCAATATTGAGAATAACCTGAATTTAGACGGTGCATTTATTCAAAATGGCGGTGGAACTGTTGCGGTTAGCGGAAATATCGCCACAACTAATGATAACATTAGTTTTAGCGGTCCGGTGACATTAAAATCTCCTGTAAATTTTACACTCGGAGATGCAACTATTGCTTTCGGTTCTAGTTTATCGGCAGGTAGTAACCCGCTGACGTTAACGGCAAGTGAAATTGATTTTTCTGGGAATGTTTCTGGTACTGGCGCGCTAACGCTGCAACCCGCAACAGCCGGACAAAATATTGTTGTTGGCGGAATTGATAACAATACTAGCGCTTTAGATTTGACTGCATCGGAACTTAATTTGATTCAAAATGGATTTAGCTCGATCGCCATCGGGCGATCGGATAGCAGCGCCAATATTAGTATTCCCTATAATCTCACATTTTTAGACCCAGTAAATATTCAAACGGGAACTGGTACGATCGCACTTGATGGAACTATCACCGGACTTGACAACAGCAGTGTTGCTCTCCAAGGTTCAAGCATTAATTTGAACTATGGCATCAATACAACTAACAATATAGATTTGACGGGCAACGTTCAACTAGGAAACCAGGTCGATCTCAAAAGCAGCGTTGGTAGTATTAATATAAAAGGTGCGATCGACGGCAATCATCTGTTGGGCTTAGATGCCGCGAATGGTAATGTGCTGCTGCAAGGAAATATCGGTGAAACAACGCCATTATCTATTTTTAATGTTACTGCATCGAATGCAGAATTCATGGGTAATGTTAAAAGCAATTCTGGTTTTAACATTACAGCTTTAAATACTAAATTAGGCGGAAATGTTACGACGAATAACGGCAACATTAATATTAGCAATGCTTTGGTTTTGACAAAGGATGCGGTATTTAGTACCGCAGGGGGAAATATTGCTTTGGGGGCGATCGACAGTGACAGCATTAATGCCCGCAACTTAACTCTAGCCTCCGGTAGCGGCAGCATCACTTTCAACGGTGCGGTGGGCGCCACCAGCAAGTTAGGAAATCTTGCGATCGACAATGCTGGCAATGTGACAGGAAACTCGACAATTAACGCGCAACAATTGACAGCACCCAACACGGAAAAAGTCAACTTATCGGGAGATGTCACCGCCACCAAAGTCGATCTTACTGCCAAGGGCGATATAAGTGTTAAAAATATTACTACTAATGGCGGAGAAATTCTCTTTACAAGCGGTAACAATTTCACCGCAGGCAATTTGAATACATCGGGCAACAGTGGCGGAAACATAACGGTTAAGGCGATAAGTTCAATTACGGCCGCACAAATTAACTCTAGCGGTATAGTCGGAAATGCCGGCAATGTGTTCTTAGATCCGATCGGCGATATTCAAGTAGAGTTTATCAATGCCCAAGGCGGTAGTGGCGGCACCGGTGGCGATGTCACAGCAATAACAGGCAATTTTTTCCGCGCTACGGGTGCTTTTTCCACACTACTTTCGCCGACGGGATTTGCTAGCATTTCTACTGCTGGCGGCACAGGTGGCGGAAATATCGCAATTACACACGCTGGGGGAGATGGAGGGACGCCGATTCAACCGTTTGTGGTGGGGGATGCTGCTAGCAACGGTACGGCGGGTGCAATTACAACGGGACAATCTACCATTACATCGCAGTCGTTTCCGCGTTCTAGTAGTGTTGGTAATATTGCATTTTCGACTGATGATGCGATCGACCCGACGCCAACCGTTCCGCCAACAATTCCGCCAACCGTTCCGCCAACCGTTCCACAAACAATTCCGCCGACAATTCCGCCGACAATTCCGCCAACCGTTCCACAAACAATTCCGCCGACAACGGAAACCGTTCCGCCAACAATTTCGCCAACCGTTCCGCCAACAATTCCGCCAACCGTTCCACAAACCGTTCCGCCAACAATTCCGCCAACAATTCCGCCAACAATTCCGCCAACAATTCCGCCGACAATTCCCCTGACAACGGAAACAGTTCCGCCGACAATTCCGCAAACCGTTCCACAAACAATTCCTCCGACAATTCCGCTGACAACGGAAACCGTTCCGCCAACAATTCCGCCCACAATTCCCCTGACAACGGAAACCGTTCCACAAACAATTCCGCCCACAATTCCCCTGACAACTGGAACAAATCAGCAGGTAACGGAAGCAATTCAGCAGGAAAATCAGCAACTAACGGTCATCAATCAGCCGAGAATTCAGCAGGAAAATCAGCAGGTAACGGTCATCAATCAGCCAAGAATTCAGCAAGAAAATCAGCAAACGGTCATCAATCAGCCGAGAATCCAGCAGGAAAATCAGCAGGTAACGTCAGCCCTAGAATCTGTACAAGAGTTCTTAAACTCGATCGCACCCGTCCCCACACCAGCAACACCAGCATCGCCCGCAGCCACAGCAAAACCGGCACGGCAACCATCAACCCTAGATGCAGGAGACTTGCAACGCCGTGGCAAAAATTCATCGCTAGACAAGCCCGGTAGTGTAGCCGATCGAGTTTTAACCATCGATCAAAGTATCACCAGTCAATTACCCGGCGACATCGTACCATCTCCACCAGAATCAAAACAACCACCTACAGTCAACCCTACTTCTAATTTAGTTCTGGGATATCTTCCGTCTCCCGATCGACTTTTTGAAGTCAACGACATACAGAATATAGTCTGGGGAATTGAAGAAATGAGGAATCAAGAATTTGGAGAATACTTGGGGGTAAAACCCAACCTTCCAGATGAAAATGTCTTGATTTCGACCTTTCAACAAACTTTAAAAAATATCGAACGGCAAATCGGCAAGCGGTCTGGTATTATCTACATAGTGTCGCGAGAAGATCGACTGGAACTAATTTTAGTTCCTCCCGTCGGGCGACCGATTCACTACAGCGTTCCAGAAGCCAATAGAGCAGCTTTATTCCCCACCGTCCAGGAGTTTCGCAATGAAATCACGAATCCCGCAAAACGCACTACTACCACTTATCTAGCCACCGCCCAGCAATTATATAAATGGGCGATCGCACCCCTAGAAACAGACTTACAAAACTTAGGAATTCAGACTTTGTTACTATCAGTCGATCCGGGGTTGCGAAGCCTGCCCTTTGCCGCTTTGCACGACGGTAAAGGCTTCTTGATTGAAAAATACAATTTTAGCCTAATTCCGAGTTTTAGTTCGACTAATACCGATTATAGAGCAGTTAGAGACGCCACAGTGCTACCAATGGGACGGTCTGAATTTGTCGATCAAAACCCCTTGCCCAGTGTGCCGATCGAATTGCAGGCGATTTCGGCTCAGTGGCAGAGCCCATCTTTCCTCAATTCCACTTTCACTTTAGATAATCTCAACTCGGCACACGCCAAGGGAGGATTTCGGATCGTTCACCTAGCAACTCACGCTGAATTCAAACCGGGAAAACCAAGCAATTCCTACATTCAACTATGGAATTCCAAATTGCAGATCGATCGCATGGAGAGTTTGAATTGGCGCAATCCGCAGGTAGACTTGTTAGTATTGAGTGCTTGTAGAACTGCTTTGGGCGATCGGGAAGCCGAGTTAGGTTTTGGAGGTTTAGCAGTCAAATCCGGCGCAAAATCTGCTTTAGGGAGTTTGTGGTATGTTGACGATGGAGGCACTTTGGGGCTGATGAGCGAATTTTACCACCAGTTGCGAGGAGCCACAACTAAGGCAGAAACTCTGCAACTTGCTCAACAGGCGATGATTGCTCGTAAAGTTCGGCTCGCAAACGGGCAGTTAGTTACAACAGCGGGCAACTTGAATTTACCGACTAACCTACAACAAGAAAACCAAGATTTTTCTCATCCTTACTACTGGAGCAGTTTCACTCTAATCGGAAGTCCTTGGTAAGCTGCCATTTTTATTTTTGACTCTCCGCTTCTTAGGGACGAAAGTTTCTACAGTAGGGGCAATGCCCGCTTGAGGCGGTTGCGGAGGTTCCCCCCTGAATATCCCCAATTTCAACCGCCGATCGATCCAGGGGGTTTGCAACTCTATTTCTGTTTTATCACCACCAAAGTAGTATCATCAAAAACCTTGGGATCGCCAATATACTGCCGCACATCATCTATCACAGATTACCTAATGGCAATAGCAGGTAAGTCTACTTACCTGCTAATTTACAACAAGAAAAACAAGAGTTTTCCGCTCTTTATTGCTGGACTATTTTCACGGTGAGAGTTTTTTGTAACTCCCATATTTTAAGTAGCAAATCTGTTCCTTCAACAATCATCTCTAAGCTGCAGATGCTCTATCTAGGATCTAGGGCTGTTTTGTCTCGGATTTGGTGCTGCAGTTCCGTAATTGACTCGACAGCCGATATTGAACAAACTCGAACTGCACTCAAGAGGGACAATCTGCTGGTCGAGGAGGGCGCTGCAACTGACATACTCGTCGTTATTAGTATCTCTTACCATACATTCGATTGGGTTAGCTCCCGATCGCGCCGACCAACTCTTCATACCTACGACTGCAATCATATGCTGCCAGTAGAATGCAAATAACGACACTGCAAACAGTACAGCAACTCCTAATCCTACTTTCAATTTCCAACTATTTAGGACATTTCCCAAACTATTTTTCACGTTTTCCACCCCAGAAATTGAGCTTTCGGTAGTTATTTCTGGAGTTGTCAAGTTTGTTTGTGTTTGTTCTGCTGGAATTTCAGACATAATGTATCTCCTATGATTGCTGGGATTTGGCTAAGCTGGCAATTGCCATCGCTATTGCAAACTTTATCAAATTTTAGCAAAACTAGCCTGTACCGACAACCGATTCGGACAGCACCGCCGGGGAAGTATGTATATTCAGCAAGTGCGACCGCGATTTCTATGCCTTTTGAGGTATTGCCCAATTCGCGATCGGCTATTTTACACCGAGGGTAATAGAATTGTTGGGGATTTTCTTTGAAAACGACCCAAGTGAATCAGCTTTTTTTGCGAACCGCAGAGGCCGCAGAGGGCGCAGAGAAAGAGCAAAGAGAGATATATTGACTTTCACCAATCATTTCAACCTGCAAGAAGTTCCAATAACTCAGCTTCCGACAGTAGTTCTATCCCCAAAGATTGAGCTTTTTCTAACTTAGAACCCGCATCTTCTCCCACAACCACATAATCTGTTTTAGCACTCACAGAATTTGTGACTTTACCTCCTGCTTTTTGAATCAAATCTTTAGCTTCATCTCGTTTCAAAGTGGGCAAAGTTCCAGTCAGCACAAAAGTTTTGCCTGAAATTTGTAAATTGGTGTTCCCTAAATGTTGACTTTTAACTTCTGACTGCAATTGCAAGCCTGCAGTTTTCAACCGTGCAATTAAACTTTGATTTGCCGGAACTCGAAACCACTGATAAACAGCTTGAGCAATTTCCGGGCCGATGCCGTAAACCCCCTCAATCGAGGCCGCCGATACCGCTGCTAACTCTTCGACATTTGCAAACCTTTCTGTCAGCAATTGAGCGTTGACTGTGCCGACGTGCCGGATGCCCAAGCCGTAAAGTACGCGCGAATAAGGTTGATTTTTCGATTGGGCGATCGCACTTACCAACTTTTCTGCTAACTTCTTACCCATGCGTTCCAAACTCATCAATCTTTCCGCAGTCAAATCGTACAAATCCGCCGCAGAATGCACCAGATTACTATCAACCATCTGCTGCACCAGCTTTTCCCCAACACCGTTAATATCCAGAGCATCCCGGCTGCAAAAATGAATCAGCGAACCCCTCAAAATCGCCGGACAAGATGTATTGATGCAGCGAGTAACTGCCTCCCCCTTTTCCCGAACCACAGGCTGTTCGCATTCAGGACAGCAACTAGGCATTTGGAAAAGTTGAGCATTTTGGGGGCGCAGTTCCGGCAAAACTCGCACAACTTCTGGTATAATTTCCCCAGCTTTTCTAACAATTACAGTATCGCCAATGTGCAGGTTCAGATCGGAAAGTCGATCGCTGTTGTGGAGAGAAGCCCGCGAAACCGTCGTTCCAGCCAACTGCACCGGTTTAAGTTCTGCTACAGGAGTCAGAGCCCCTGTTCTCCCTACTTGCACGGTGACAGCTTCTACTATTGTAGGCACTTCGGCCGCGGGATACTTCAGTGCGATCGCCCAGCGCGGAAACCTCTGAGTAAAACCCAATTGTTTTTGCAGCAACACCGAATTAATCTTAACAACAACCCCATCCGTCATGTAAGGCAAATTCCGCCGCTCAGTATCCCAATATTCGTAATACTCGCGAACCTCATCCAAAGAATAGCAAATTTTGCGATAGGGATTCACCTTAAACCCCACTCGTCGCAACAATTCCAAGGAATCCCACTGCGTTTTCTCCTCGTTACCCTCATCTAAATGCAGAGTATAAGCAAAGAAATCCAACCGTCGCTTATCCACAATTTTAGAATCCAACTGTCGCAGCGTACCCGCCGCAGCATTGCGAGGATTAGCAAACAATTGTTCCCCAGCTTTTTCCCGTTCCCGATTAATTTCCTCAAACACGGCTAAAGACAAAAAAGCCTCTCCCCGCACTTCCACAACAGGCGGCGGATTATCTAAATTGAGCTTTAAAGGAATCGAGCGAATAGTCTTAACATTTTGAGTAATTTCCTCTCCCGCAATGCCGTCTCCGCGCGTCGCACCGCGAACTAAAACCCCATTTTCATAGGTTAATGCTAAAGCAGAACCATCAATTTTTAACTCGCAAACATATTCAGCAGTTAATGGCTCATTCTCCCCTGCTACCCTTTGCCAGCGTTCCTGCCATTTAGCAAATTCTTCAAAATTAAAAGCATTTTCCAAACTGTAGAGAGGAATATTGTGTTTGACGCTAAAAAATTGAGTAGCAGGCTGTTCTCCCACGCGCTGAGTCGGGCTTTCCGCAGTAATTAATTCCGGATAATCTGATTCTAATTCTTGCAACTGGCGATACAGTCGATCGTACACTTCATCTGGCATGATCGGCGCATCGAGAACATAATAAGCATAGCTAGCTTCCTGTAGCTGTTGCCTCAACTGTTGAATTTGCTGCTCTATTTCGGGTTGCATATTAATTTGAAAGTGTATATTTTTTAACCGCAGACCATAACACAAACTCAGATAATACAGATTTTAACCTTATCTACATCGATCTGCGGTTGTTATTTGGACATTTAAGATTAATTAACGATCCCAATCTTCAACTTCATAAAGGAAACGAGTTCCCCCTATCAGCTTGCGATTCGCAGAGGTACTTTGCACAAAAACCGCATACTTTTCTAGATTACTCGGTTTGATGCGGACTGTCTCGCCCATTGGCAAACCCAACATTTCTCGCGCTGCTTCTCCTTCAAACAAATCCCCTGTGGAACGATCCATTAGCACAATTTCTTTCTTACCTTGGATAGTTTCTGTTTTAGTAAATTCATAAAACCCGCGCCCGGTTTTAAAAGTCAAACCATTCTCCAGAACAAAAGCTTTAATTGAAATCTCGCTGTCTACTTCTAGAATCTGAAATCTGCCCGGTTTTACGGCTCGCAATTCTGCGGATTCGTAAACAGCCATGTCTTCCCGCTTGAGCATGGTATCAAACATCTTGTTTAATCCGCGACTCATGCGACCTTGACTGACAACTTCTTGTTCGTAAGCTTGTAGTTGTTCGTTAGATGACTGTTGGTAACAAACTGCTAAAAATAAATCTGTGATGTAGGAAAATTGGTCGAGATTGAGGTGAAAACCCCCTGATTTTTCGGCTAGTTCTTTATAAAATAAAGTGGCGTGGTGACGGTTGAGAGCTTGGATGCCGTAAACGGCAATTCCCATCTGTGTTAACTTATCTACTTCCTGACGCCAGTTAAGTTTTTGAGGAGTTTGAGCGGGTGCGTGCGGGATGTCGTCGCCAATTAGTACCAATGTTTTGGAATTAGTTGGAG
The DNA here is from genome assembly GCF_036701355.1 of Microcoleus sp. Pol12B3. Classification (NCBI taxonomy): domain Bacteria; kingdom Bacillati; phylum Cyanobacteriota; class Cyanophyceae; order Oscillatoriales; family Microcoleaceae; genus Microcoleus; species Microcoleus sp. Pol12B3. The sequence continues at coordinate 3,947 of NZ_JAUBQS010000076.1, read as the reverse complement.
TCCAAGAAAGTGACTGAGCTTCGTGCAAGACTAATTCATAACATTCTGGAGCATCGCCACCGCCAGTTGGCTCTACATTTTGAACAAAATTGCAAATTGTGCCGACATCGCCTGACAAATCAAGGTGTTTAGTTACGTAAGTGCTGCCAGCATCGCAATAGTCCCCGTGAGCTATAATGCCAATGCGAATGCCAGGAATTTCATCTAGCAGTCTCGTTACCGTCTCTTTAATTTTCCGACGAACTTGCGTCAAACAAGGGTACATACTGCCAGTAGTATCAAAGCTAAAAACGACTTCAATGTTGTTATTTGCCATGACATAACTCTCCTTAACACACATCGCTTTATTAGCTCTATTATAGCTAATAAAAAGACGAGTCAGCAACTAGATTTAAAAAACTCCTAATTCTGGCTCGCTTGATTTGCTTCAGCATAAGGCTGGTTAATTCATCACAAATTCAAATCGAAAAAGTCGCTAAATTTCTTGTTTTCCCCGGAGGGAGCTTGAATGTTATCACTATCTTTTTCGCCGTTCAAGTTCCCAGCGGCGCGGGATGTGATTAATTCATGAGCGTTTGTCTTGTTGAAAGCGATCGGTTCAGCGTGTTCAACCTGAAATACGTTGGCATAGAGATTGGCAATAATCTGTTTGCCTCCCTGGGTCAATTCCAAGTAGTTCAAAGCTGCTGGAATGTAAGGAAAAACTCCATTCCAATAAAACTTGGCGTAATTTTGCCGCAAATCTCCCGGAGACTTGTATCCCAAGATTTTATTAGTGCCGACTTCCTCAAATTCGTAGAACAGGGCACTTATTTTTCGCAGGTAATTTGGGTCGCTCAACTGACCGATCAAATCGGCGGCTCTAGCGAGTCCAGAATAATTGTTTCTGTCTTGATGAGTTTCGCTAGCAGGAACTGGAAAGCGCGTCAATTCAATATTACGCTTGATTTGTTCGGCATCAATTAATGTGTGGCCCCCGAAGCGTTCGTCAATTACGAGTTTTCCTCGATCGACATGATAAGGAGTTAAACTGGCAGAAGTTGCGCCGATCGGCACAGAAACCATACCCCCGTCAATACCCGTAGCGTAGAGTCCCACAGCTTCTTGGTCTTGGCGACAAACACCTTTGACGTAGCCGATATCGTGGCACAGCAGCGAAATCAGGTAGTGCAGCCAATCTTCCGGCGACACTCCCCCTTCGCGAATATGCTTGCCCCGGAGAATCTCTTGTCCCACCAAAGCCACGAGCATTGTGTGTTCCACATTGTGGTACAGAGCATCGCAGTTAGCGATATTTTCCAGAGCCATAGTCCCTGCCCAGGCGATAATTTCAGGGTAGTCAGGCTTGTACTTGCCGTAGGTGCGACGGTAGCCGGCCTGCAGCTCTTGCACAAAAGCGTCAATCAGGATAGCAGTTGCATTGAACATCATAAATTCTCTCACTCAGGCTGTACTTACAAACTCGATCGAAAATATCTTGCATAATAATGGGACTTAAACATTTTCGAGCCGCTTTAGGATCCCCAACCCCTCGCTGGCAATAGAAAGAGGCCGATCGCCTAAAAATGCCTGAAACCTTTGGTATAACTAGATTCATGCCCATTCGAGCTAAAAGTTTTTCTCTATTTGGGTTGGAAGCTATTTTGGCTTCAGTTTTTGTCTAAGTCCCGATAGCTGAAAAAATAATCAATGGGCATTCCAACAGGTTTGACCCCTCGGCGTTGAATTTTAAATTTCAGCTAGTCTTGTCAAATCAGAAAATTGCTCTCAAGGCTATGCTTCCCAAGATAACCTAATTTCCGAAGCATCCGAACCAACAGAGCGATTTTCGGCATTAAAAAGTGGCGAAACAATTTACATCGTTTCACCGACTAATTATTAGAAGTCCTAGGTGTGAAAGTTATGAACTGTCTGTTTTCGAGCCTCTCCACTGCTGCCCTTCGCGCTCGGCGGTCGATCGCCCCAAAATACCTAGGATTGTTTGCATTCACTGCTGTTTGCACTGCCGCACCGGCAATGGGTGCCGAGCGAATTTACGTAACTTACGGGCCGCTAGAAGAATCAGTTCCCATCGAATCTCTGGCACTCTTCGCTAAACAAGGCAAAATAGACTCGAACTTGGACGGCTTCGCTCAGTACATCAAAGAATCTCAGCTAGCTGACATTCGCAGCGCCCTGCAAGCGAAAGCTGAAATCAGCCAGGTGACGATCGCCCAATTCCTTTACACGCCTCAAGGAGAAGTGCTGCTGAGACGCTTGGGCCGAGTAATTCAAACCAAAGCTCGGCAGCCTGGATTTTATGCCATCCGAGCCGCCCTGATTCTAGCAGCCTCAGATCCAGAAGGCCTGACAATTCTCAACGTGCTGCGGAAATTCCCCACCTATGGCATCAGGATTGACATCGCCCGCGCCTTGGGTATCGCCAACGAGCTGACATCGCTGATCAACCGTTCCAATCAGACGATCGCCGGAGTCGCCCAGTTGTCCGAAGCACAAGCAGCTTTAGAACCCACCATACCGCCTGCCGCAATGCTGCAGCCCCAGCTACCGGGCCCCTATACTTGGAAAAAATCATCGGTAACTTTGACGAGTCCAAATCGCGATCGCACATTTGATATGGACATTTACCTGCCACAGGGCAGCCCGCAACCGGCTCCAGTAGTAGTAATTTCCCACGGTTTAGGTTCCGATCGCCTTTCCTTCGAGTATTTAGCCAAACACCTAGCCTCCTACGGCTTTGCGGTCGCCGTCCCCGAACACCCCGGCAGCAACGCCCAACAAATCCAAAACTTAGTAACAGGCAGAGCGAATGAAGTAGCAGAACCAGCAGAATTTATCAACCGCCCCCTCGACATCAAAGACTTGCTCGATTATTTAACCCAACTTTCGACCACCAATCCTGCCTATAAAGGGCAGCTCGACTTGCAGCGGGTGGGTGTCATCGGCCAGTCTTTCGGGGGCTATACGGCTTTAGCATTAGCCGGGGCGGGGATTAATTTTGCACAGCTAGACAAAGATTGCGGAGTCGAAAACGATAGTTGGAACCTCTCCCTACTGTTGCAGTGCCGCGCCCGCGGCCTAGAGCGCAACCAGTACAATTTCGGCGACCCGCGCATCAAAGCTGCGATCGCCGTTAACCCGATCGTCAGCAGCATTCTGGGAGAAACAAACCTCAGCAAGATCCAAATCCCAGTCATGCTAATCGCAGGCAGCGCGGATACCGTCGCCCCCGCTTTGCTCGAACAAATTCAACCGTTCACATGGCTGACATCGCCCAACAAATATCTGGTACTGATGAATAACGGGACTCACTTCTCAACGATCGAGGATTCCCCTCAAAGCCTCTTTCTGCCACCACCAGAGGTCATCGGGCCGGAACCAGTTTTAGCCCGCCGCTACCTCAGCGGACTCAGCCTAGCTTTCATGGAAAGCTATTTGAACAACAAATCAAATTTCCGCCCGTATTTGGAGCCCTCCTACGCTTTAAGCATCTCCCGAGACACTCTCGGACTGAGAATTTTGCGATCGCTCACCCCGCAACAACTCCAGCAGTTCAGGATTTCTCCACCTGCTCGCAAGCCAGTCTCTCCACCTGTCCTCGCTCCTGTTCCTCTACCTTCTCCACCTCCCATAGCTCCCGTTCGTTAGGGTTAAGGTGCGCCGCGTGTGCACGCTGTCGTCTATTTTCGCGCGGGGGCGATCGGCCCCTCTCTCTGGTTTCATCAGCTTTCCTAATCGCAGTCATCAGTTTAACTGTCGCTCAACCCCTTTACAAACCTTAACAACACCGTTAATAATATAAACATCATTCGAACATTGACAACCAAATACAGCAATCATAAAACCATGACAACAACCTTACAGCAGCGTGAAAGCGCCAACGTCTGGGAACGCTTTTGTGAGTGGGTCACAAGCACAGACAACCGCATTTACATCGGTTGGTTCGG
>NZ_JAUBQS010000075.1:0-27890 GCF_036701355.1 Microcoleus sp. Pol12B3 | reverse complement strand
GACAAACACAAGATAGAAGCACCCACCGCTTCAATCATAGGCTTAATTGAATCTACTTTATGCGCTGGTAAGTTATCCATCACTACTACTGCTCCCGACCACAATTGTGGCACTAAACATTGAGCGATAAACACCTCAAATGCTTGGCTATTCATCGAGTTATCCATGGTCATTAATGCCACTACTCGCTGGAAACTAATTGCCCCAATTACTGTGACTTTCTTGCCTCTATAAAAAGGTTTGACCGCATAGGCTCTCGTGCCTCGTTGGAAGCATGAGTTCTGGTTAAACAAGCGTAATACTCCAGTCTCATCTAAAAAGACTAGATTTTTTGGCTCGATATCCTTGACTTTTTCCCAATACTCTAACCTTAACTTCATGACTCTTTCTGTGCCTGCTTGGCTACTCCTGACTGTTTTTTTTTACGATTTAATCCCAACTTCTGTAAGGCGTTACACATGGCTGTTCTACCCACCCAATTTCCCGTCTTCTGGGCAAATAACTCACACAATTCTAGTAAGGTTGCATCAGGATGTGCTGCCACTATTTCTTTTAACTCTTTTGACGCATTATTCAAATAACTGAATCTGGGTTTACCGCTGCGTTTAGGCTGTAAATTCCCCTCGATTTTTTGTTGCTTGACAAGTTTTTGAAAAGAGCTTTTACTGCAGGCAAATATTTCTGCTGTTTTTCGGATCGACAGCTTCTGCTCGATATGGGCTGCTACTATGAAAGGAGCGCAAATCTACTGAGTATGCTTTCATTGGTATATTATTTTTAGTCGATTCTATTGTACCTCATAACATCCGGAAGTGCTGTAATATGGGCCTGCTCTCCGGCATACCCCACAAGAAACTTGATATGTTGTGGAACAGGCATCTTGCCTGTTCCTAAGAATGGTGCAAGTGGACTACCGCAATGTCTATGTTATAATTATAACTAAAAATTAAATAACTATTAAAATATGACGACAACTATTAATGCCAAAAACCTAACATTAGCAGAAGTACACCGTCTGTTCGGCTTTCAAAAGCAGTACACGAACTCATTTAGCTCTCTGTTATCCCTTGAAGATATCACAGAACACGAACAGCAGGAACTTATACAGATTAGGGATGATTTCGATGACTACATTTCAACTGATAGAGTTTCTGAAGGACTGGTAAAAGCTCTGACTACCTTTCCCTTAATGCGATTGGCTGGCTTCTACCGCCGCCAGATTAAAATTAGTTTAGAAGAAGACATCGCCGAAATTAGCATTGAAGATGAAGATACAATCATTAAAGGACGATTTGATATCTTAGCAGTCAACAGGATAAAACCCATCAGAAGCGATACATATTTTTGGGTTTTGGTGATTGAAAGTAAAAATTCTGGAATCAACGCATTGATGGGTTTATCCCAATTGCTAACCTATGCTTATCAAAGTTTAAAATATCAAGACACAATTTGGGGTTTGACAACAAACGGAATGCACTATCAGTTCGTCAATTTTCAGGGGGGCAATAACCCAACCTATCAGCTAATGCCTTTGCTAAACCTGATGGAGTCCGACTCTTCAATTTTGTTGCTGCAAGTGTTAAAAGCTATTTGCAAACTATAAAAAAAGAGGCAGAGAAAATTCCCCGCCTCCAATCTGCAATGACTGTTAACCTAAAAGTTAGATTAGCCAGCCAATACTTTTTAGTAGCCTCTGGTGTTCGGCTTGTGGACGATGAAGCTCAGCACTTGGCACTGCTTCACGTTGTCAAAACCCATGACGCGGATGTAGCAGCTAGGATTTTCTTGACGGCAACTTTGAACTTCAGCCATGATTTCTTGGACGCTGCGAGCACCAAACAAAGGCAACTTCCACAAAGTCCAGTAGCGCATTTCAGCGGCAGAGGTTTCGTTGAATTCTACGCCGGGAATGTAGCCTTGATCCAGGATGTACTGGAGTTGCTTGGCAATTTGCGCGTCTGTCAGCGGGGGCAAATAGGACAGAGTTTCGTAACGACGCTCTTTAGGTAAAGTCTTCATTTTTTGTATCTCTAAGGTGTGTGTTCGATCGCACTTGTCGATCGATTAACTCGACAAATTATCCAGATTCGGTTCAGAATCTATTGATGTTTCAGGATTACTGCTAGAAACAGACCAATTAAGTTGCGTAGTTCGCTCTAAATGCTGGCGCCTGTGTTCCATATTCGCCTGCTGAATGCCAGTACAAACCATTTCTGGCAAAAATTCCGTCACATCGTGAGCCAGATACTCTCGCACAGTCATGATCCGAAAGCCTAAATCTTGATTTTCCAAAAGCAACTCTTGAATATAAGCTTCTCCATCTTGGATCTTGCCCTTAGTGGAAAAGTCATTCAACCAGATTGCCAGAGGAGGATTGGTTTCGCTCAACTGAGCGACCACCATCCGCACGGATTGATAGGTTAGGTAACTTGCCAGCACCTTAGCGGTGTCTTTCGCAACTTGTTTGAGATCCATTTTGACCCCAGCCCCCTCAAATTTTAGATTTTGGATTTTAGATTTTGGATGCAAACTTACTTGTAAATCTTCTTCAAAGATAAAGACTCCACAGCAAGTTTGCTACCTAAAACCTAAAATCTCAAACCAAAAATTCTTAAAGGGTATCCATTGCCTCGAACTCAAACTTGATTTCTTTCCAGAGTTCGCAAGCAACAGCCAGTTCTGGAGACCATTTGCAAGCTTCGCGGATCACGTCGCCGCCTTCGCGCATCAAGTTGCGGCCTTCGTTACGAGCTTGGACGCAAGCTTCCAAAGCAACGCGGTTAGCAGTTGCACCAGGTGCGTTACCCCAAGGGTGGCCCAAGGTGCCGCCGCCGAACTGTAAGCAGGAGTCGTCGCCGAAGATTTCCACCAAAGCCGGCATGTGCCAGATGTGGATACCACCAGAAGCAACCGGCATAACACCGGGCATGGAGGCCCAATCTTGGGTGAAGTAAATACCGCGGCTGCGGTCTTCTTCGATGTGGTCTTCGCGCATCAAGTCTACGAAGCCCATCGTGATGCCTTTTTCGCCTTCGAGTTTGCCCACAACTGTACCGGAGTGCAGGTGGTCGCCCCCGGACATCCGCAAGCACTTGGCAAGCACGCGGAAGTGGATACCGTGGTTTTTCTGACGGTCGATAACTGCGTGCATGGCGCGGTGGATGTGCAGCAAAATACCATTGCGGCGACACCATTTAGCCAAGGTTGTGTTAGCAGTGAAACCACCTGTCAGGTAGTCGTGCATGATGATGGGGGTTTTGATTTCCTTAGCGAACTCAGCCCGCTCCATCATTTCTTCGCAGGTGGGGGCGGTTACGTTGAGGTAGTGACCCTTGACTTCGCCGGTTTCTGCTTGAGCTTTTTCAATAGCTTCTTGAACGAACAAGAAACGATCGCGCCAACGCATGAACGGTTGCGAGTTGATGTTTTCGTCGTCTTTGGTGAAGTCCAAACCGCCGCGCAGAACTTCGTAAACGGCACGGCCGTAGTTCTTAGCAGACAGACCCAATTTGGGCTTAATTGTACAACCCAGCAAAGGACGGCCGTACTTGTTCAATTTGTCCCGCTCAACGGTAATACCGTGAGGAGGGCCTTGGAAGGTTTTCAGGTAAGCAATGGGAATCCGCAAGTCTTCCAACCGCAGAGCGCGCAGAGCTTTGAAACCGAACACGTTACCGACCAAAGAGGTCAGCAAGTTGGTGACGGAACCTTCTTCAAACAAATCCAAAGGATAGGCAATGAAGCAGATGTATTGGTTGTCTTCACCGGGAACTGGTTCGATGTCGTAGCAGCGACCTTTGTAGCGGTCGAGGTCGGTCAGGAGGTCAGTCCAAACAGTCGTCCATGTACCTGTAGAAGATTCAGCAGCCACAGCAGCGCCTGCTTCTTCTGGGGGAACTCCCGGCTGCGGTGTGACGCGGAAAGCAGCCAAAATATCTGTATCTTTCGGCGTGTAGTCCGGCGTGTAATACGTTAGTTTATAGTCTTGAACTCCGGCTTTATACCCAGCCTTTGATTGAGTTTGGGTTTGCGCGTAAGCCATATCTCGCTTCCTAGTATTCGCTTAATTTTTTTGCCCGATCGCAGGCTGTTAAAAATATATCAACAAAGTGTCACTCTCAAATTTTAATATTCTTTTAATCATCATAAGTATTATTTATTTTGCTTTACATTAGGCAAATATTTGTAACATATCTTATGAAATCCCAGCGGCGAAGGATACAGGAGGAAAGGCTGGGGATCGCAGAGTGGGAAGGAATTTTGCTCAACAGAAAGATATGGTGCAGCAAGCGGAACAGCGGATTAATACGGTTTATGTAAAGAATTTAATACTTAAAAATCAGAATTTGTAATGGGTAATCGGCAAGGGGGAAGTAGTTAGAAATACCTAAAGTTATGGTTGGGAGTTAAGATCGATCGGGCGATCGATCTCAACTGTTATTCAGTATGTAGCAATCCCTAATCCAAAATCTAAAATCTAAAATCCCGTGAATCGGAGACCGCCAACTCAAAAATCGACAGCATAGCACATAATATGGACAGGACTTGTGCTCTCAAACCAAATCCGTCGTTACAGCCATTTAACCTCGCTCAAAACCGGGTTTCTGCGTTAGCAGCGCGTAAGTCTACTATGGATATTTAGCCCCATTTTTACTCTGGTTGTGCCTCACCCCCCTTCAAAAGCCGTCCACTGCATCAATCCAGATTGCCCAAGGCCCTACCCTCAGACTTGGGGCAACAATTTTTGTCATAGTTGCGGGGCTCCGCTGCGGCTAAAAAATCGCTATGTGCCTTTAGAAAGCCTCGGTTCCGGGGGTTTTGCAGCAATTTTCACAGTCTGGGACACAGAAACTCAAACCGAGCGCGTCCTGAAAGTGTTGCTCGAAACTGCCCCGAAAGCGCTGAAACTGTTCGAGCAAGAAGCTTGGGTTTTGGCACTTTTGCGGCACCCTGGCGTCCCTAGAGTCGAGCCTGACGGTTATTTTCACGTCCAAACACAAAATTTTGCAGGCGGCGAGGGAAATCCTGCGGCGAAGCGACTGCCTTGTTTGGTAATGGAAAAGATTCACGGCAAGACTTTAGAAGAGGTTCTCGACGAGCACCCTCAAGGATGTCCACAGGAATGGGTGTTTAGTTGGCTGAGTCAAGCTGTGGAAATTTTAGAGGAGTTGCACAGGTGTCAGATTATTCACCGCGACATTAAACCCTCCAATTTGATGCTGCGAGACCCGGAATCGCCCCAAGTATTGCTGAGCAAGGGTTTGGGCGGACTGCAATTGGTGACGATCGACTTTGGGGGAGTTAAACAGATGGGCGGTGTCGAATCCGGGGGGAAAGATTCTCGGAGTTCGACGCGGTTGATTTCGCCCGGGTACAGTCCGCCGGAACAAATTATGGGAGGCGGTGTGGTGCCGGCGACGGATTTTTATGCGCTGGGGCGGACTTGCATTCACTTGCTGACGGGGAAGTATCCGGCGGAAATTGAAGATCCGATGACGGGGGAGTTGCGATGGCGCCACATTGTAGCTGTGAGTCCGGCTTTGGCGAATTTGTTGGACGATATGGTGCGATCGAATGTGCAGCAGCGTCCGGCGACGGCTGGCGATGTTCGGGCGCGTTTGCAGGAGATTTATGCTAGGAGTAAGGGCAAAATCGCGCTCGCCCCAATAGGTCAAGCTATTTTAGAATTCTGCCGGCAAGTAGTGGTGGCAGGGGCGCAAAAAACGGCAAATTTGACGGTTTTGCTGTTCGGCGCGATCGCCCAAATCGTGGTAGCTTCTCTGGATACGGGCTGGGAAATGGTGCTGGGTGCCGTTGGTGGAAGTGCGGGGGCGATCGGCGGTTTGGTTTTGGGTTATGCTTCGCCTATTGGCCCGGAAATTGCCAGTTTTCTGAATGAAGGTTTGCAGCAATTAATTCCTAACATGACTTTCGCTGTCGGGCCGGAAGTGCTGCTGTTTGGATTTGCGGGGTTGGGAACTGCGATCGGTTTGACGGATGCGGGGAGTTTTCGCCAGCAAAAACAGTATTGGCTGTCTGGATTGATGGGAGCTCAGGGTTATTTGTTGGCGGGTTTGTGCTGGATGGAAGCAACAGCTTCTAGTGGCGTGCAGGGGGTTATTTTGGGAGCTTTTGCGATCGCCTCTTTGACTGTGGGAATGGGTTTGCGGAGCCATCAATTAGTTCACGCTTTGGTAGTGGCTGTTTTCTCTACGGGAATGTTTCTGTTTCTGAATACTTGGAACATTTTTCCGGGGAGTTTCTTTGGGATTTTGTCACTGTCTAACGTTACCTTCGGCTGGCTGCAAGTTTGGGGTTCAATTGTGTTCTTTGGTTTGTTGGGAAGTGCGATCGGGCTTTGTTTGGGAGTCAGCCATTATTTGGTTGTGCCTTTGTTGCGGTGGTTGGGCTGGAAGTAGGAATTAACACCAAATCACTATGATAATCAAGTTGTTATCAATTAAGTCTCTCTCAAGATTTTCAATGGTTTGTTCTCTGGCGATCGCCCTTGTCCTCAGCAGCCCCAATCTAGCCAAAGCCGAATCGCGAGAACAAGCCGTCGATCGATTGACAGATTTCTTATTCTACAGGGTTAATCCTCAGTTAAACAATCGCAAACTCCAAGCGGGCGATCGCGAATATAGCAATCAATGGCGGAGATTGCGCGAAGCGATCGATCCGCGAGTCAAGTCGGTACAAGAAGTCTGCTTTAGGCCCGCCCCAGGAGATACAGGATGGGAATTCACGACAATTAACGGCGAAACCTACGAACAAACCTATGATCTACTTGCAGATACAATTTTTTACAGCCGCCATCCTCAACGAACCGGACAGCAAATTCCCAAAAGCGATCGGATCGGCATTAGTGAATGGTCAGCAATTCGACGCGAAATGTATATTTCCAATTGTGGACTGTGAGATTCGATCGCCTTACACCGCAGCATTTATCGAAGATAATTCCTAGAGTAGAGGTCATCTCTACACAACTCTGTAAAAAGAAAGGTTTTTAACCGATGAGTATGAAAAGTTGGATAGGCGATCGCACTCTTATTACAACCAGAATTATTGCACCATTCATGGGACTAATCGCCATTGGATCTACAAGTTTTGCCGATGCTGCCCCACAGCAACACATTTCCAGCATAAATAGTGGAAACCTCGATACAGGAAGTAAAAAAAAATCCCTCAATAATCCCGAAAAAACTTCAATAATCGTTGCTTTAAGTAAAAAAGTTCAAGTCAGCCTTGAAAATTCTGTAAATTCCCCTCAAAAAATACCTCTTCAACAAGGTATGCCATACAAAGAGGCGCGTCAAATCCTCATTCAACAAGGGTGGCAGCCCAGCTTACAAGGTCAACCTAACCTCAGAGATAGTTCTGTTAAAGAGCTATTTGATTTAGGATATAAAGAGATTAAGGATTGTTCTGGTACGGGAGAAGGGCCTTGTCGTTTTGAGTTTATCAATCCACAAGGAGAACTGCTAGTTATAGTCGCTACGACAAGAGGTTATGAAAATACAAAACGTTTTGTGAGGAATTGGTGGATTGAGAAAAAGACAGATAGTAATCAACAAAAATCTTCATCAAACATAATTCAAGAAGGTCGTTATTGGTTGGGAGGTACGGATCAGGGTTTAGAGGTCAAGGGAAAACAATATCGATATTATGACGAGTCTAATATTGATCGACCGTGGAAACCTATTTCTGAGTTACAATATATCAAAAAAGGCGTTGTCTTTGATGGTAAAAATTATTGGTGTTTATCTACTCTCGTACCTCAAGCAGGAGGAATTTATTGTTCTAGAGATGGATGGCAACGAAAGATTTATCATCAGCTATCTAGGGGAAGTTCATAATTTTTATTGGGTTGAATCGTGCTAATTAAATCACTTTCAATTAAGTCAAGATCGAAGTTTTTAGGGGTGTGTGCATTAGCTATATCCCTTGTAATCGGTGGTTCCAGTCTAGATAGTGCTACAGCGCGCGATTATGAATCACGCACTCAAGCTGTGGATAGGTTTACGGATTGGTTTTTTTATAGAGTGAATCCTCAATTAGGAGACCGTAAATTGCGATCTGACGATTCTTCTGCCTACATCCGCGAATGGAATGCTATTCGTAGTACAGTCGATCGAGAAATGATTACTACACAAGGAGATTGCGTCGGTGATGCTTTCTGGGACTTCGATTATCGTTCTCATGGCCGAGCGCTCGATCGGATTGCAGATACAATTTGGGATATCCGCGATCCATCGGGTGACAAAACTCGTGCAGATGTTTCTAAACAAGAATGGCAGAAGCTTCGTAATTCAATAATTAGAGAGCATTTTTGCTATTAATTTGCAACTTTTTTCACCCCAAATTAAAGAATAAAGCACAACCGCGACCTCAGTTACAAATATTATTAAAACACAGATATAACATGTAAGCTGTTCGACATTCAAACTGCACTATTTGTGAGCCAGACCCCATACTGCAAAAGGTTGAGGCAATAAATTTAAATGACTAACAGCTTACCATTAATTGTACTATTATCGCTCAGTTAAGTTTAACATTAGTCGGTGAAATTTCCGGAAAGACACCAATGGGAACAAGAAAATTTATTCGGTTCAAAAATGTTGGTTTTGCCGTAGCTGGACGAGAAGGCAGGTAGGATTGTGTTGTAAAACGTCCCGCAGAAGAAGAACCTTGAATCAACTTAATTATCCAGGAAGATTTGGGTTGAGAAGGGGACTTGAAAAATCAGGGGTTGATTGTTTGGCCTGCTGAGGGAATGCAAAGTTATATTAGCGTATACAATTTATATAATTTTCTCATCTTACTCTTAGTCCCCCTCTCCTGGAACTAAAGTTTGACTCTTAAGCGATTTCAATAGCAAAATGATAAATAATATAACCTGCGATCGCCCGGATTTGATATCATAAGTAATAGCAGGAGATAATATTATATTTTTGCACTAAAATGTCAGTCACGACTCATCAATTAATTCAGTGGAAACAACAACGGCGACCAATTGTCGCGCTGACAGCTTATGATTATGCGATCGCCCAACTGGTAGATCGAGCAGGCGTAGATATCATCCTAGTCGGCGATTCCTTCGCAATGACAGTCTTAGGCTACGAAACAACCTTGCCCCTCACCCTAAATGAAATGCTGCACCACGCTAAAGCAGTGCACCGTGGAGTTAAACAAGCATTAATTGTGGTCGATTTGCCGTTTTTGACTTACCAAGAAAGTCCTCAGCAAGCCCTGCACTCGGCGGGGAGAGTTTTGAAAGAAACAGGCGCTCAAGGTGTAAAATTAGAAGGTGGATATCCAGCAATGGCGGTCACAGTTTCGCAGCTAACATCCGCCGGAATTCCGGTGATGGGACACGTCGGCTTAACTCCGCAGTCGGTACACCAACTCGGCTACAAAAAACAAGGAAAAACAGCCGAAGCAGCCGATCGCATCATAGCAGAGTCGATCGCGCTTCAAGAAGCAGGTGCCTTTGCGATCGTCTTAGAACACATTCCCGCCGACTTAGCCGCTCAAATTACCCAAAAATTAACTATTCCCACCATTGGTATCGGCGCCGGGCCGCACTGCGACGGTCAAGTTTTAGTTACTTCCGATTTATTGGGACTTTCCGAAAAACAACCACCTTTTGCGAAAGCTTACGCCAATTTGCGAGAAACAATTACCCAAGCTGTGAAAGATTATTCCCTTGAAGTTAGAGAAGGCAAATTTCCCGAATAGGTTGTTAGTGAGGGCTTCAACCCTTAAAAAGGAGGAATAAAATCCTCACTATAAACCTAATTTACACTTTCGGCTGGCCCTCTTCCTCTTTATCCTTCTCAACAGGTTCAGCCTCAGATTGACCAACCCCTTCCTTAAAACTCCGCAGCGTTTTGCCCAACGCATTTCCTAACTCAGGAATCTTCTTGGGGCCGAAAATTAGTATGGCCACCACCGCAATAATGCCCATTTCGGGCAATCCCAGACCAAACATACAAAATCTCCTCTAAAACTTGCTCGATCGTAAGTCAATCTACTGATATTGTTAAAGTATCTACCTTTTTTCCTGCATCCTGCAACAGTAGAATCAAGTTTTATTAAGCTATCCCCCGATAAATAGGAATGTTAGAAATATCCCAGCCTTCCCTCCGCGAACAACAGCACTACCTCATCCGCAATTTAGCAGACCGGATGGAAGCAGTATGGCACCGTTATCTAGACCTGGAACCCTACCACCTGCCCGCTGAGTTGGGATACGTAGAAGGGCGCTTGGAAGGAGAAAAACTGATCATTGAAAACCGCTGCTATCAAACGCCCCAGTTCCGCAAAATACACCTCGAACTCGCTAAAGTCGGGCCGGTACTTGACATACTGCACTGCGTGATGTTTCCCAGACCGAATTATGCTTTGCCGATGTTCGGTACGGATATAGTAGCAGGCAAAGGCCAAGTTAGCGCCGCGATCGCAGACCTTTCTCCCCTCAATCGAGATCGAACTTTGTCGGAAACCTACCGAACCCAACTGGAAATTTTGCCGGTCAACCAATTTTCTTGTCCCCGCCAAATTCCCGAATGGGGGGATATTTTCTCAGAATTTTGTCTGTTTGTGCGGCCAGAGTCGATGGAAGAAGAAAACAGATTTTTGGACATAGTTGAATCCTACGTGGAAATTCACTGCAAACAGGCAGTCGCCTCTGAACCAGTATCTGCCACCGAAGAATCGAAAATTCTCGACGCTCATATTTACTACTGTAGCCAGCAGCAGCAAAACGACAAAACCCGCCGCGTACTCGAAAAAGCTTTCGGTCAAGATTGGGCCGAACATTACATGACCGAGGTGCTTTTTGATTTCCCTAAATAGCTGAAATTTGTTTACAATACTTAATAGTAGGTGGGCAAAACTTAATTAGGAAATCACCTACTTTATAAGTAATGGTAAAGGAATCACGGTTCAAGGATAAATCATTTTTAAAACCCCCAGGACGAGGAGTCATCGGTTTAGCGATCGCGGCAACTCTCATTACCACAGGAGTTGGTTTTTGGCAAGTATCTCAACTTAGAAAAGCCGAAGAGTTAAAGGCTGCGGCTGCAACGGCTGCTGCAACTTCCGTCGCCACCCGCACCAGCGTTACCGCTTTGGGTAGGTTGACTCCGCAGGGGGAAGTTATCAAATTGTCGGCCCCTTCGGCGTCGGAGGGAGCAAGAATTGAACAGTTGCAGGTGGAAGAGGGAGATCGAGTCAGTCAAGGACAAATCATAGCAGTTCTCGATACGCGCGATCGGCTCCAAGCAATCCTCCAACAAGCCGACAAAGAAGTCAAAGTCAAACAAGCAGAATTAGTGAAAATTCAAGCAGGCGCAAAAACAGGCGTTGTCGGCGCTCAAAAAGCCGAAGTTGCCAAGTTTGAAGCACAAGTGCAAAGGGAAACCGAAGGCGAAGCAGCCAATATCGCCCGCTTAGAAGCTCAACTGCGAAGAGAAACCGAAGCCGAACAAGCTAACGTCGCCAAATTCGAGGCACAACTTCAAAGAGAAACCGAAGCCGAACAAGCTAATCTTGCCAAATTGGAGGCACAACTCGAAAGAGAAACAGAGGTGCAGCAATCCAAATTGGCTAGGCTAGAAGCTCAATTGCGTGGGGAAATTGCCTCTCAAAACGCTACAGTTGATCGGCTAAAAGCCGAATTAACCAACGCCGAAGCCGAGGAACAACGCAACAAAGAACTTTCCGAAACAGGCGCAATTTCTGCTTCCGCCTACGACACCAAGCGCTTAGCAGCAGAGACGGCTCGCCAGAGAGTCAAAGAAGCTCAAGCTGTATTAGAAAAAACAGTGCAAACACTGCAAGAGCAAATAGTCGAAACTAAAGCCACAATCAAACAAACAGTAGAAACAGGCAAGCAGGAAATCAATCAATCCCGAGCCAATCTCCGACGCAAGTTAGAAACAGGTAGGCAGGAAATTAACCAAGCCAGAGCCACCTTAAATCAAAAGATAGAAACCGGTAGAGAACAAATCAATCAAGCCGAAGCAATACTAAAACAAAAAGCAGAAACTGGCCAAGAACAAATCAATCAAGCCAAAGCAAATTTAGACCAAATTGCCGAAGTACGTCCCGAAGACGTGCAAGCCGCCCAAGCCGCCGTCGAAAGTGCGATCGCCACCAAACAAAAAGCTCAAGTAGACTTAAACTTAAGTTACATCAAAGCACCCGTATCCGGCTACATCCTCAAAGTGCACAGCCGACAAGGAGAACGTGTCAACACTCAAGAGGGCATCGTAGAACTAGGCAGCACCGACCAAATGTACGCCGTAGCAGAAGTTTACGAAACCGACATCGCCAAAGTGCGAAACGGTCAGCGCGCAACAGTCACCAGCCCGGTTTTTACAGGCACTGTGGAAGGAACAGTCGATCGCATCGGCAAACAAGTCGGCAAAAAAGATGTCCTCAATACAGACCCCGCAGCCGACACTGATGCGAGAGTTATCGAAGTAAGAATTCGCCTCAATCCAGAATCTAGCAAGAAAGTTGCAACCCTAACAAACTTGCAGGTAGAAGTAAAAATAGACATCTAAAATGGGTAATTTGTAATTTGTCACAGGAGCGCTCGATCTTGTTACTCATTACTCGTTCTTCCCTCTTACTCCTTCCTTATTCCCTTTTCCTTATTCTTCCTCCTTCCTTCTTCCCTCTTCCTTCTTCCTTATTCCTTGATTGTATGGCAAAAATACCACTAGCTTGGGCACAATTAACCCGCGAAAGAATGCGTTTAGTAATCGCGCTAGCAGGCATTGGATTTGCCGACTTACTGATGTTTATGCAGTTTGGATTTAGAGACGCGCTATTTGAAAGCTCCATCACCTTTCACTCGAAGTTAAAAGGGGATATTTTTATCACCAGCACTCAATCTACGGCTTTAATAGCCATGAAAAGTTTTCCCCAGCGTCGCTTGTATCAAGCTTTGAGTTTTGACGGCGTTACAGAAATCAGCCCGGTATATTTAGGCTTTGGATTGTGGAAAAACCCCGATCCCAACCAGCGAAATACTCGCCAATTGATGGTCATCGGTTTTGACCCCGCTCATCCCATCTTTGATCTGCCTGAAATCCAAAATAATTTGGACAAAATCAAAATTTCGGATGTGGTTTTATTTGACCAAGCTTCCCGGCCGGAGTTTGGGCCGATAGCAGAATATTTTAAACAGGGAAAAGTTGTTGAAAGTGAAGTTGACAATCGCCGCGTTAGGGTAGATGGTTTATTTACTATAGGGGCTTCTTTCGGTGCCGACGGAAATCTTGTCACCAGTGATTTGAACTTTATGCGAATTTTTTCGACCCGGAGAACAAGAGGTTTAATCGATATAGGTATTGTTCACTTGCAGCCGGGAACAGATGTTAAGGTGGTTGTTGATAAAATGAGGGCAACTTTGCCGAAAGATGTGAGAATTTCTACTAAAGAAGAGTTTGTAAATTTTGAAAAGAAATATTGGCAGGAAAGTACCTCAATCGGATTTGTTTTCACTCTCGGCGCGGCAATGGGCTTTATCGTTGGGATAGTGATTGTTTATCAAATTCTTTATACTGATGTTACCGATCATTTACCCGAATACGCTACGCTGAAGGCGATGGGATATAAGGATATTTACTTTTTGGGTGTGGTGTTTCAAGAGGCTTTGATTTTGGCAATTCTTGGCTATTTGCCAGGGTTTGGAGTTTCTTTGGTGCTGTACAATTTAGGGAGAAATGCTACGAGTTTGCCAATGTATATGACTTTGGCGAAAGCTATGACTGTTTTTATTATGACAGTTGTCATGTGTTCTGTGTCGGGGGCGATCGCAGTTAGGAAGTTGCAGGCGGCTGACCCGGCGGATATTTTTTAAGGAAGGAAGAAGGAAGTTCGGCAACGAGCACTGTACAAGATGTAACGGATGTAACGGATGTCAGGAAGAAGGAAGAAGGAAATACCAATTACCAATTACGAATTAACAGCTACAAATTACCAATGAATACTTTACCAGTAGTCTCAATTAAAAATCTCAATCATTCCTTCGGCGAAGGACAACTTCGCAAACAGACATTATTTGACATCAACCTCGAAATTTATCCCGGCGAAATCGTGCTGATGACTGGGCCTTCTGGGTCTGGTAAAACAACATTGTTAACCTTGATTGGAGCTTTGCGATCGATCCAAGAAGGTAGTTTGAAAATTCTCGACCAAGAATTGCGGGGAACGCCGAAAAATAAATTAGTTAAAGTCCGGCGCGACATCGGCTATATTTTCCAAGCTCACAATTTGCTCAAATGCTTGACAGCTAGGCAAAATGTGCAAATGTCTTTAGAACTGCACAGTCATCTTTCTCCCCGAGAAACTAATGATAGAATAGAGGGAATGCTGCAAGCTGTAGGCTTGGGAGAAAGAATAGATTATTATCCAGACAGTCTTTCTGGCGGCCAGAAACAAAGAGTTGCGATCGCCCGGGCATTAGTCAGCCAGCCAAAATTAGTTTTAGCAGACGAACCCACAGCAGCACTAGATAGTAAATCAGGTCGAGATGTGGTAGAAATTATGCGAGGTTTGGCAAAAGAACAGCACTGCACTATTTTGCTTGTAACCCACGACAACCGCATTTTAGACATAGCCGATCGCATTATTCACATGGAAGACGGCTACCTCGCCCAAGATACATCAACAACGGCGGCAATCGGCGTTCTTTCGGGAAAATAATATTAATCCACCTCAACTTATTTCCTCGAACCTGGACGCTTTCCTCCTACCTTGGCAGGACTTTTTGTTGCACCTTTGGCTGTAGTTTTAGAACTACTTTTGCCACTTTTTTGACCCTTAGCTCCTACCAATTGGCTATCATTGGCATTGGTAGGCCGGCCGGCAGGCGTTCTCGTAGTCCTAAAGGTAACATTCACCCCTTCATTCGACTGTTCCAGCACCAACATCGGCGTCGGCTTGGCTTTTTGATCCCACTCAATATGAACGATGCGACCTTGAATTGTTGGCTGCCAACTGTCGTGATCGTCTGAAGGACTCAGATAAGTTTCCAAACAGTCAATAATTTGATTAATTGTCGCTGATGTTGCCTGAGTCGGCAGTTTCATCAACTTAATTTGAATCCGAAACAGCACGCGTTTTTCTATTTTTATTGCCGGATCGCCAGTTTCGTATTCGATATCAAACATCGAATCCACTTGCCTGCCGCTGCCCGCATTCCCATTTTTATCTCCCACTGCCCCCTGAGTCGGACGCAGGGCAATACTAATTTTTTCTTTAACTTTTACCTTGATCTGGTTCACAATGGCAAAGTGAAAGACTTCTTCCGCCATCCGCATTCTCAGGTAGTCTAAATTAAAGTCTCGCGAGTGGATAAGGTCGGGATTCTTTTCCATCTTTAACATGGTTTCCAGAGCCATTTTGTATTTTTTCTGGAGTTCTCGATTTCTAAACTCCTCAAATTTGAGCTTTTTACTCAAATCGTCGAGTTTTAGCTTGGTAAACACCGCTAAACCGATAAGCAATAACAACAGTAATCCCGACCCTCCCATTAAGAGTTGGTCTGAGGACGGATCTCCGGGTTTAGCCTTTTTAGGTTTGGGAGAGGCTACTGCCAACCTTGGTTCTACAAGGATTATTTGGGTTGACATGGGCTTTTAAAGGGTAAAATTTGACGCTATATTTATACAGGACTCCAGAGTAGAGCTGGTAGTGCAACTGGATCAACCAACATTGACATCATTCCACCATCATCTTGGTACAACTGGATTTCTGCAACTGGAGCACGCACCCTCTAATTAATACTTTATCTTTAACTGCAAGCAGGTTTCCGAAATATCGGAAAATCGCGCGCTGGCACTGGCCAATAGAAATGGTGAATTGTCTGTAATATATTATACCTATACAGCTAAAAAAATGTTTGTTCGGCGGTCTCCGTTTCTAGCAAAATAAAAAGAAATACACATAAATTAATAGTAACTCTGGGAGCCAGCAGCGGAAAACATCAAGGAGAACAGCCGATCGCCCGGACGATCGAGGGGCGGACGTTGGAGAGTGATAATTCCTACTGTTGGCTGACTGCCGCCGTGCCAGCCCACCGGGCGGCTTGCTGTGAAAGTCGAGCTGCGGTGCGATCGAACAACGTCTCCTTAGCTAAGATTACAGCTAATACCACCAATATTCGATCGTGACCTACGAACCCCTGCACCACAAATATCGCCCTCAGACATTTGCCGAATTAGTCGGTCAAGAGGCGATCGCCCAAACCCTCACCAGCGCCATCCTACAAGAGCGCATAGCACCAGCATATCTATTCACCGGCCCCAGAGGCACCGGTAAAACCTCCAGTGCCAGAATTTTCGCCAAATCCCTCAACTGTATTTCTACGGTTTCCCCCACCCCGACACCCTGTGGCAAATGCAACGTTTGCCAAGAAATTGCCCGAGGTTCGACACTAGATGTCATCGAAATTGACGCCGCCAGCAACACGGGAGTAGATAACATTCGGGATTTAATCGAAAGATCTCAGTTTGCTCCCGTACAATGCCGCTATAAAGTATATGTAATCGACGAAGTTCATATGCTCAGTACCCAGGCATTTAATGCCTTATTAAAAACATTAGAAGAGCCGCCCGATCGCGTTGTATTCGTTCTCGCAACAACCGATCCACAAAGAGTATTACCAACTATTATTTCTCGTTGCCAAAAGTTTGACTTTCGTCGCATCCCCCTCGATGCAATGATTGCTCACTTGCACAAAATTGCTAAATTAGAAAATATCAATATTGCCAGTGATGCAGTACAAATGGTTGCTCAACTTGCCCAAGGAGGTCTGCGAGATGCCGAAAGTTTGCTCGACCAACTAAGCTTATTTCAGGGTGAAGTAACAGTCGAAAAAGTTTGGGATTTAGTCGGCGCAGTCCCCGAAAATGACTTAATGGATTTGCTGCAAGCTATTGATACAGATAACGCTACAGCACTAATAGACATGACCCGCCACCTCATGGATCGCGGTCGGGAACCGTTAATCGTGCTGCAAAGCCTCGCGAGCTTTTACCGAGATTTGCTAATAGCCAAAGCTGCCCCGAAACGGTCAGATTTAGTAGCTTTAACATCTGCAACTTGGGAAAAACTGCGGGATTTTGCCCGCAATTGGGAGGCGGAGTTAATTTTGGCAGGCCAGAAACATTTGCAAAACCACGAAGTGCAAATTAAAAACACTACTCAGCCGCGTTTGTGGCTGGAAGTAACGCTGTTGGGATTGTTGCCCTCAGCAATTAGAACTCAGTCACAAGCAACAGCGGAACCAGCGAAAAATATTGCTCCATCACAAATTCACCCCCCCCAACCCCCCCTTGCTAAGGGGGAGAGTCAGATATCTAATATTGAACAATCTTCAGTTTCCAATTCGCAAAATTCTCCGCCTCACTCGCCGCCTGTGGCTAATCGAACAGAAAGCCCACCTCCTGCGCCGATTACCGCACATGTACCAACTGCTGAAACGACTCAAGCAAATTATTATTTACCCACTAATTCAGCCGATGAAATCGATTTAAATCGAGTGTGGGAACAGGTACTTGAGCGTGTGCGGCCGCATGGAACTCAATCGCTGCTTCGCCAACATGGACAGCTAGTAATTTTTAGCAATAATACTGCTCATGTGAAGATTAGTTCGCAGCCGTTGCTCAATATGGTTAAAGACAAAGTAGCTAATATTGAAGAAGCTTTTTTGCAAATTTTTAACCGTCGAGTAACAGTAAAAGTGGGCTTGACAAATCCCGCTGAAAGTAATAGTTCTCGCGCCAAGGATGTGCCTACTTCTAACGGACGTGTTGGCGAAAATCCCAGGAATTCTCATCCTGCGGATGATGCGGGCCAAAAGGTGCAGAACTCGGCGGCTTCTGAGATTACAGATGATTTTTTGGGCAAGGGTAGAGAAGAACAAAAACACCCGCTAGCGGCTGAAAATACCGCCGTTAATGTGCCGACAACTTCCGAATCGCGATCGCCCACAAACGGCTCTACCGACTCTCAAAATGACTTTAACGCTCAGGCTGTAGCGGTGCGTGATGACGCGGGAGATGTCGCAAATTC
Source organism: Microcoleus sp. Pol12B3 (assembly GCF_036701355.1). Taxonomy (NCBI): domain Bacteria; kingdom Bacillati; phylum Cyanobacteriota; class Cyanophyceae; order Oscillatoriales; family Microcoleaceae; genus Microcoleus; species Microcoleus sp. Pol12B3. The sequence goes on along the minus strand of NZ_JAUBQS010000075.1, from coordinate 9,797 downwards.
GGCTAGGAAGTTGGCTGATATGTTTGACGGGGAAGTAGTCGATTTGTCGGAGGACTTGGAGATTTGGGAATCGGAAACTTTTAGATTGGAATCTGAACCGGATTTTTCCGAGTTATCTTCTGAGTTAGGTGAGGATGATTTTATAGATTGGTAAATCTATGCTTGCGGCAGCGAAATGTTGCACATTTCGCCGGTCGCACAAAATCCAGCGCGGGTGTAAACTCGGAATTCCTCCTCGTGTCCCGCCATCAAAAACGCCACCGCAACACCCGCGTCGAAAGCTTCTCGCAGCAGCCGGGCCGTCAAAGCCCCTGCTATGCCCCGCCGGCGAAAAGGGACGCGCACGCCGATACCGGCGACTTCTGTCGTCTGATTTGCCGGCGCAGTACACATTCCAGCCCCCGCAGGTTTGCCCGTTGCTGCTACGCGAGCGAGTACGGCCAGGCCACCTGCGGCCAGAGTTTTCCGAAGACTGTCAACGTCTTCAGGGGTTGGTGCAGCCTCTGTGAAAGCCTCGTGTTGCGCCGCGGCTGTACCGAGGATCTCGGCCTCGGAAACTGGCAAAATTAGTTGGATGCCTGGGGGGACGGGAAGCAATTTCTCGGAACCCGGAGTGCAAGTCATCAGCGGCAGGCGTCCCTCAACGGTGAAACCGGCCGATATCAGCGTTTCTTCGACAGCAGGGGCTAGTTTCGCGACATACTCCAAACGCGGCTTTCGCCCGCGCACAGAGTACGCAGCGATTAGGGCCTTGACATCGGCGAGGGAGGGTGCGGCGCCGTCGTCGGGAATCGCATAGTTCAGATAAGGGTTGGTGCTGTGGCGGCTGAAGGTAGCGAGGAACGGCCCGATCCGCTCGGTGTCGCGCTGCTGGCTCGCAGCAAAGCGCAGGTATGATTGAATGCGAGATTGCATAAGTGGCTGTGCTGAAAACCTTGCTTTTAAGCTGACTCTGGCTTGGGCAGCGAAGACGGAAGTACCAACAGCTCGGCGGTCGATCGCTTCTCGACCATTTCCTTAGTAATCGTACACCGGGCAACATCCTTGCGCGACGGCAACTCGTACATCACATCCAACATCAATTCTTCGACAATTCCCCGCAGCGCCCGCGCTCCTGTTTTGCGGCGGTATGCTTCCTGGGCGATCGCCCGAATCGCCTCTGGCTTAAAGTCCAACTGCACGTTATCCATCTTCAGCAGCTTTTGATACTGCTTAACCAAAGCATTGCGGGGCTCCGTCAAAATCGCCATCAGCGTTTCCTCATCCAGCGGTTCTAACACCGCCGCCACCGGTACCCGCCCGATAAACTCGGGAATCATCCCAAACTTCACCAAATCATCCGGTTCCAGTTGCTTGAGTACATCAGCAGCCCGCTTTTCCTTCGGCTGAGCCTCTCCGGGCTGAATAAAGCCCATTGACTTTTTACCCGTTCTCTGCTCTATCACTTTTTCCAGACCGACAAAAGCACCGCCGCAGATAAACATGATATTGCTAGTATCAATTTGGATGCAGTCTTGATAGGGATGCTTGCGGCCGCCTTGGGGAGGTACATTGGCGATCGTCCCCTCCAGCATTTTCAACAGCGCCTGCTGCACGCCTTCCCCCGACACATCCCGCGTAATCGAAGGATTTTCGCTCTTGCGGGCTATTTTGTCAATTTCATCAATATAAATAATTCCGCGCTGCGCCTCTTCCACGTCCATATCTGCCACTTGCAGCAGCCGCAGCAAAATATTTTCCACATCTTCCCCGACATAGCCCGCTTCCGTCAGCGTCGTCGCGTCAGCCACCGCAAACGGCACGTCTAGCATATCCGCCAAAGTCTGAGCCAGCAGAGTTTTTCCGCAGCCGGTCGGCCCGATTAACAAAATATTCGATTTTTGCAGTTCTACTTCTTCCGGCGGGTGCTTGCCGCTATTTTTTGCATGGATAAAGCTCAGGCGCTTGTAGTGGTTGTAAACTGCCACCGAGAGCACCTTTTTCGCCTCATCTTGCCCGATCGCATTTTCGTCGAGGTAATTTTTAATTTCCCTCGGCTTGGGAATTTGGCTCATCGACATACTTTTGCCCGAGGTACCGCGGCGCTTTGGCGTCGTTTCCTGCTTCGGAGCCGTCGCTGCTGCCGGAACTGCACTCGAATCAAACAACTCCTCATCTAAAATTTCATTGCACAAGTCAACGCATTCGTCGCAGATATACACCCCTGGCCCTGCGATCAACTTGCGTACTTGCTCTTGAGACTTGCCACAAAACGAACATTTTAGATGGGAGTCGTACTTAGACATAACAGCCTCTTAATTCAGTGCAGTGACATTCTCTCCCGCCGCCGGAAGGTTTTCTTTAGCGATAACTCGATCGACCAAACCGTAATTTTTGGCTTCCTCGGCTGACATAAAAAAGTCGCGCTCTGTATCAGCCTCTAATTTCTCGATCGGTTGACCTGTGTGGTGCGCTAGCAGTTGATTCAGCTTACGCTTATGATAAAGGATTTCTTTGGCTTGAATCTCAATATCAACTGCTTGACCTTGAGCGCCTCCAAGCGGCTGGTGGATCATAATTCGGGAACTCGGAAGAGACATCCGCTTACCGTGGGCTCCTGCTGTCAGTAGAAATGCGCCCATACTCGCTGCCAAACCGTAACAAATCGTTACCACATCGGGGCGGATTTGCTGCATTGTGTCATAAATTGCCATGCCGGCCGTCACCGAGCCGCCGGGGGAATTTATGTACATTTGGACATCTTTCTCTGGGTCTTCGGCATCTAGATACAATAGCTGAGCCACTATCGAGTCAGCAACTTCGTCGGTTACGGGAGTTCCTAAAAACACAATTCGCTCCCGCAGCAAGCGCGAGTAAATGTCAAAAGCCCGCTCGCCCATCCCCGACTGTTCTAGTACCATCGGCACTACATTGCTGGGGCTGGAACTGACATCAAAATCGTTATAGCTTGTAATTAGGTAATTGGAAGATTGAGATACAACCATAAGACACCAGTCAAGGATTCTAGACAATTTGCTGCTGCTGATGAAAGCTTTAAATTAAGCCGCCAGCTTTTAACTATTATGCCTCTTCTGAACGGATATCGGGGGAATGGGGAGTTTTGAGTTTTGAAATTGCTTTCTGCGCTGGGCGCAACGCTGGAGTGACTTGCAAGGCTCGCGGGGTGAATGAGTTAAAACACTTACTGGTACATCATCCCTACTTCTAGTAGACACCCCGAGGTTTTAGTAAGGATCGGGCGCACCCGGAGCTTGTAGTTAAGGCTCGGGTGCGCCGTTCAAATCACGGTTGATTTCATGCCCCCAATTAGGACATTTGAACACATTAAGTTCTATTCTTCGCCTACGACTTCCACTTCGACGCTCGTGGCTGCTTCTGCTGAATCTCCAGCGTCTGATTCTTCTGATTCTGCTGCTGCCGGAGTCAGAGAGCCTTCAGGTACGAGTTCGATTGTCCCTTTTTCTTCCAACCATTTCAGGGTTTTTTGTTTGAGCAAGTCTTCCCTTACAAATTCCTGCAACCTTTGGGGGTCAAAATCTCCTTTGGGAAACTGCTTTCTGATTTTTGCCACTTCTGCTGCTACTTCTGTGTCTTCCACAGATAAAGATTCCAGCTTAGCTACTTCTGCCAGAGCTAGAGTCTGCTTGAGCCGCTCGATTGCTTCCGGGCGCGAGCGTTCCCGCATCGGGCCCATATTTTCTTCCGTAAACAGTTGGTTGATATCTATGCCGTAATTTTTCAATTGGACGGCTTGTTGATTCAACAAATAATCGATTTCGCGATCGACCATTGTTTCGGGAATTTCCACGTCTATTAGCTGCACGAGGGCTGCTGATATAGCTTTTTCCTTATTAGCTGATGTCTTGTTTTCTTGGTCTGCTTTAAACCTAGTTTCGAGAGATTCGCGCAGTTCTGCTAAAGTTTCAAACTCACTGACTTCTTGGGCGAAGTCATCGTCCAACTCCGGCAATTCTTTTTCCTTAAGTTCTTTGAGGGTAATCGTAAAGACTGCCGGTTTTCCCGCTAATTCTTCACTGCTATATTCATCGGGGAACTGCACGGAAACTTCTCTAGTTTCTCCCGGATTCATCCCGATCATACCTTGGATAAAGCCGGGTACAAACTGATTTTCCGATAATTCTACTTGGAAGTCTTCTGCTTCGCCACCGGGAATTTCTGCGGGAGTTTCGCCTTCGGGTGCTTCCGCAAATCTACCGGAGAAATCAACCAAAGCCACGTCTCCCAACTGAGCCGGCCTGCCTTCTACAGGGATTAAAGTAGCTTTGTCCGATCGATATTTTGCCAGTACCTCATCTACCTGAGCCTCATCATACTTAGCTTCTGCTGCTTGAAGCTGCAAACCTGTGTACTGACCCATTTTCACTTCGGGTTGTACATCAACCTTCGCCGAAAAAATCAGAGGCTGTTCAGGATCGAACTTAGCTAGTAACTCTTCAAATTCTGTGCGCAGTTCAAAACTGCCAATTGCCGCAATTTTTTCTTGTTCGAGGGCTTTTTGCAGGGAATCATTAATCAAATTTTCCAAAGCCGTCGCTTTCAAGCGAGTCTGGCCTAGGCGCTGTAGCAAAACTTGACGGGGAACTTTGCCTTTGCGGAACCCAGGAATATTAACCTCGCGAGCAAATTGTTTAATTACTTGCTCGTAAGCTTGTTTTGACTTTTCTGACGGTACTTCGATTTCCAGACCAATTTGGCTAGCTGGAAGTTTTTCCTGGGTTACTTTCATCGGCTTTTTTGATATTTAACAATAGTGTAATAAAATACATACAAATCTGACTTTGCCTGCATTTTAATTTTGTACGCTTTGACTCGTAACGGCACAACTACAAACACCTCTACCGGATGAGACTGTAAGTCCTGACCGGCTACTTTTTGGGCTTTTGCCAAATAGTTTTAGTGTGAGGATACTAGCTTTTGCTGCTAGGAAAGTGGAGGTTAAGTCCACTAATCGCCGATGCACCATAGCATATATCGCCCTCAGATGTCAATGTCTTGGGCATCCCGTCAAAGTTAACGGATGCGCCTGCTGCCAGAACGATGCGGATTGGCGCGGGGCGATCCTCTTCGAGGGCTTCGCTAACGGCAAAAGATGCTAAACTAGAAGTGGGTACGATCGCACGGATCAATCGGGAAGTTCGATCGCCTGTTTCCGTTAACTGCACCATTGCTATCCTCTCATGCTTCCAATCTGGCATAACATTAATTAAGTTTGATATTGAGAATTGCAGTTATTTAAATTTTTGATTTCGATCGTTGAAACTATAATTTCTGGAGGAAACTAATTTGTCTCAATCCTATCGAGTTGCCATTTTAGGAGCTACCGGCGCTGTCGGTGCCGAGTTGCTAGAACTATTGCACAGCCGGAGTTTTCCGATTTCTAACTTGAAGCTGCTGGCTTCGGAACGTTCAGCAGGCACAACTTTGCCTTTTGGGAGTGAGATGCTGCCGGTCGAAGCAGTTGCGGCGCGATCGTTTGATAATGTAGATCTGGTGCTCGCCTCGGCCGGCGGCTCTACTTCTAAGTTGTGGGCTCCGCAAGCGGTGGCAGCCGGAGCAGTGGTTATTGACAATTCTAGCGCTTTCCGCATGGATGCGACCGTACCGCTAGTGGTTCCAGAAGTCAATCCCCAAGCGGCAGCAGCTCACCGAGGTATAATTGCTAATCCCAACTGCACGACTATTTTGATGGCAGTTGCGGTTTGGCCACTTCACAAAGTTATGCCGGTCAAGCGCATAGTTGTAGCCACTTACCAGTCTGCCAGCGGAGCGGGGGCGAGGGCAATGGAGGAAATGAAAGCTCAAGCAAGAGCAATTTTGCAGGGGGAAACGCCCAAAACAGATATATTTCCCTACCCTTTAGCATTTAATTTGTTTCCGCACAACACCCCGATTAATGATTTGGGGTATTGTGAAGAAGAGATGAAAATGGTAAACGAAACTCGGAAGATATTTGGCACGGACGAGATTAAAATTACGGCAACTTGTGTGCGGGTTCCCGTACTGCGGGCTCATTCGGAAGCGATTAATCTAGAGTTTGCAGAGCCTTTTAGCGCGATCGAGGCGAGGGAAATCTTAAAGCAGGCAAGCGGGGTTAAGCTGGTAGAAGACTGGCAAGCTAATTATTTCCCGATGCCCGCAGAAGCCAGCGGTAAGGATGAGGTGTTAGTTGGCAGGATTCGTCAAGATATTTCTCACCCCTGCGGGTTGGAGATGTGGCTATCGGGCGATCAAATCCGCAAAGGGGCGGCTTTAAATGCGGTGCAGATAGCTGAGTTGCTGGTAGAAAAAAATTTGTTGCGAACCCAAGTGGCGGTGGCTTCTAATTAGGGGAACCCTCGTAACTTGAAAATTGAAATTGGGGATTTTAGATAAACCTTTCATCTGAAATCAAAAATTTAAAATCAAAAATCAACAGTCTAAAATCGGAGAAAGTGTGGTAAAGTTTGGACGGGTTCTGACTGCAATGATTACGCCGTTTAAGGAAGACGGCAGCGTCAACTATGCGGTAGCAGAACAATTGGCAGTTCATTTAGCCGATCGCGGTACAGATAGCTTGGTAGTGTGCGGAACTACTGGCGAGTCTCCCACTATGACCTGGGATGAAGAATACGAATTATTTCAGGTAGTACAAAAGGCGGTGGCCGGTAAGGCGTTAGTAATCGCAGGAGCGGGGTCTAATTCTACTTCAGAAGCAGTCGCAGCTACGAAAAAAGCAGCTAAACTCGGGTTAGATGGCTGTTTGCAGGTGGTTCCTTATTACAACAAACCGCCGCAAGAAGGTTTATACAATCATTTTCAGGCGATCGCGCAATCTGCTCCAGAATTGCCTATAATGTTATATAACATCCCCGGTCGCACTGGTCAGAATATGTTGCCGGAGACGGTGGCTCGATTGGCCCAAATCCCCAACATTGTGGCCGTAAAAGAAGCAAGTGGCAACTTGGATCAAGCAAGTCAAATTCGGTGCTTGACATCCCCTGAATTTGCCATCTATTCTGGAGATGATTCCCTAACTTTGCCAATGTTGGCGGTAGGAGGATCTGGTGTAGTTAGCGTAGCCAGCCATCTGGTAGGAGAGCAACTGCAACAGATGATCAAAGCTTTCGAGGCCGGTCAAGTTCAAGTCGCTACCCAGATTCACTTGCAACTTTTTGACCTGTTTAAAGCTCTTTTTCTCACCACAAATCCCATTCCCGTCAAGACAGCTCTCAAACTTCAAGGCTGGGATGTAGGCTCCACCCGTCCGCCGCTGTGCGATCCGCCCGTTGAGGTAACTCAAAAGTTAAAGGACGTACTGAGTCAGCTAGCAGCAGTATCAGCTAGTAAGACGAGCGACAACGAGTTTTCAGACAACTGAATATTGGTTGTTATCAGTCATTAGTTCTGAGTCATCAGTCATTAGTAATTAACTGTTAGTAAGTAGCTAACCGTCAAGGATTAAAGACTGAAAATAGAAGAATGAAGGCCAAAGACAACTGACTGTACGGGATAGTAAAACCCGCCAGGGATTTTTCCATAAATATTTGGAAAAATATTCCCCTACCAACGAACAGTAGACGAAAGACGAAAGACCAAAGACCACAGACCAATAACAAAAATAACTAACAAAGGATACGCATGATCAAAAATACAACTGCATCTGCTCTAAAAGTTATTCCCCTCGGCGGGCTGCACGAAATCGGTAAAAACACTTGTGTGTTCGAGTACGGCGACGAAATAATTCTTTTAGATGCCGGTTTAGCGTTCCCGACAGATGGAATGCACGGGGTAAATATTGTCCTTCCCGACATGACTTACCTGCGGGAAAACAGCCACAAAATTAAAGGTATGATCGTGACTCACGGTCACGAAGACCACATAGGCGGTATCCCTTATCACCTCAAACAATTTGAAATTCCCGTCATCTACGGCCCTCGTTTGGCGATGGCTTTGTTAGCGGGAAAACTCGAAGAAGCCGGAGTGTCTCACCGCACTGAATTGAGAACGGTTCGACCCAGGGATACTGTCAGAATTGGCAAGAATTTCTTAGTAGAATACATTCGCAACACTCACTCGATGGCAGACAGTTTTACTGTGGCAATTCACACTCCAGTGGGAATTGTGATCCACACCGGAGACTTTAAAATTGACCACACTCCTGTAGACGGCGAGCATTTTGATTTGCAAAAGCTGGCCGAGTACGGCGAGAAAGGCGTGCTGTGCTTGATCAGTGATTCTACTAACTCGGAAGTTCCCGGTTTTACTGCTTCGGAACGTTCTGTTGCTCCGAATTTAGACAGAATTATCGCTCAAGCACCGGGACGGGTGATGGTGACAACGTTTGCTTCCTCGGTACACCGATTGCAAATTGTTTTGGACTTGGCTAAGAAAAACAATCGCTATGTCGGAGTAGTTGGCCGGTCGATGCTTAACGTCATCGCTCACTGCCGCAATCTCGGCTACATCAAATGCGAAGATAGTATTTTCAAACCGCTGAAAGAAATCCGCAATTTGGCTGAAGATAAGGTACTGATTTTAACTACAGGTTCCCAAGGCGAACCGATGGCGGCGATGACTCGCATTGCTAACGGCGAACATCACGAACTGAAAATCAGGAAGGGCGATACAGTCATTTTCTCAGCTAATCCGATTCCGGGAAATACGATCGCAGTGGTAAACACGATCGATAAACTGATGATGCTGGGAGCACACGTGGTTTACGGCCGCGACAAAGGCATTCACGTTTCCGGCCACGGCTGTCAAGAAGACCAAAAGTTAATGATTAACATGACTCGTCCCAAGTTCTTCTTGCCGGTTCACGGGGAACACCGGATGCTGATCCAGCACTCCAAGACGGCTCAAAGCATGGGCATTCCCGCTAGCAATATGGTGATTATTGACAACGGCGATGTCGTAGAATTAACTGAAAATTCGATACGGGTGGCCGGTCAAGTGCCTTCAGGAATTGAATTAGTAGATGCTTCTCGATCGGGCGTTGTCAAAGCCAGCGTCCTCAAGGAACGTCAGCAGTTGGCCGGAGATGGCGTTGTAACTGTAGCGGCGGCTTTGAATTGGGAAGGCAAATTAGTTGCAAAACCAGAAGTCCACTTGAAAGGTGTAGTGACATCAGCCGATCGTGCGGAGGTGATCAAATTAATCACTCAAACCATTGAAACAGTTTTGAGCGATCGCTGGTCAGAATTTGTCAAACCCGCCACTGCTGACTCGCAAGTTGACATTGACTGGGTAGGAGTGCAAACCCAAATAGAAAAAGCAATTCAGCGGGTGATGCGCCGGGAACTTCAAAGCAATCCGCTGCTGGTATTCCTGATGCAAATTCCAGAAGAAGCAGTGCGATCGGAAAAAGTAGCAGCATCTCCCGGTTCCCTGGAAGCACCTAAGCTATTATCCTCCCCATCCTCGGCATCGCCATCATCGGCATCATCCCCATCCTTGCCATCTCCTGCCAATCAGGTGACGGGCCGGCGCCGTCCCCGGACTGCTGCAAGGGCAGCTTCTTAGGGCGATAATTCTCGGACGCACTGCGAACCAAGAAAGGAGTTTTAGGTTTTGTAGTTGCGCTTGGACGCCCAAGCGCAACTACAAGCCTAGATTTGATTTCATAAATACATTTCCTCATACCAATTTACTATGAAGCTGCATTTAATATAACGCTAAGGACATAGTTCCAACAAGAAAGACATCAGCCTCATTTAGCTGGGGGGGGTGACAAGGATGGCTAGGAGCTAGATTGAATCTGACTTATAGCCCTCATCCCCTGTTGGTAAAAATAGCGC
>NZ_JAUBQS010000161.1:0-1492 GCF_036701355.1 Microcoleus sp. Pol12B3 | reverse complement strand
TCCCTAACTGGTTAACGATTTTTTTTCATTTTACCTCATTTTTTAAAAGTCTCATACTTATTTGAAATGACTATAGAGTCAATCAGCCATTTTATATCGACTGAAAAATAGAGTGTCTCAAGAGTTACAATAGTCAATAAATAATGTTGAGGGACTCAAAATGACGCCTGACTACCCGAGCACGTTTACAAGCTCATACTGCTGAAATCGCCAAAATTTTATACAGAAACACTCCCCCCGAAGCATTAGAGAGCCTGGAAAAAATAGAAGGGCACCTGAGAAAACAATGGATAGAGATAGTGGGACCCCAAGTGGCTTTTTTTTTATCAAAGAAACCACGGGAACAGACAAAGGACGTCCCGGAACAGTAAAAAGCTGTGGGGGTGAGTTAAAAATTACCGAAAAACAAGCAGAAAAATTAAATCTCAAGAAATCGACTCGCTTGGCCCCTTTTTTTGAGAAATGCTGTCTGCGACAAGTGGCTCTGTTATCCTATTCCAAGGCATCTCAAGAAATTGAAGTACAGACGGGAGTCAAGATAGGTCATACCAGTTTACAGAGATTGGTAGAAAACCAGGAGTGGGTTGAACCAGTAGCATTCGCCCCCATTACAGAAACCAGTGTGGATGGAGGGAAAGTGCGTGTTAGAGGACCAAAAGGGGAAGGTTCTCACGGCGGCTCGATTATAAAGCAGTTAGTCTTCATGGCAGCTTTTATGCTGCATATTTTCTGAAAAATGAAGTATTAATTGATTATGTCAATCGTCAGCCGTTAAATTCCCTAGTGACTTGTTTGGGTGATGGACATGACGCAATTTGGAATATCATCGGTAAATTCAATCCGGATGGCAATCGCCTAGAAATCTTAGACTGATATCATAAAGTCGAAAATCTGTACAAAGTAGCAGGGTCTAGGAAACGGCTGTCTAGAGCCAAAGAATTGTTATGGCAAGGTCGCACGTGATGAAACCATTAAGTTGTTTGAGTTGTGCAGTAGTCGTCAGACTACCAACTTTTGTAAATATCTCACAAAACATCGGAATCGAATTGTTAACTATCAACTCTTGTCCGGCCAAAATATTTGTGCTATTGGGTGGGGAGCGGTGGAATCATTAGTGAAACAGATTGATAGAAGACTGAAAATTTCCGGCGCTCAGTGGGGTCGTAAAAATATTAATCAGATGCTCAAACTTATGTGTGCTTACTTGAATGAATTAATCTAGAATATAGACACCTCTTTTTTATTTTCCTTCCCAACTCCCATACTTTAGATACTCCTCTCTCGCCAGTTCGGTTAGCGTGCGGGCGATAACTTTTGCGTTCTCTCATATAGCGGAGGGCGAAAAATTTTGGCTCTTATCATACTTTTAACCATTTACAAAACCGGGATGCTCCCATGTGCGGGTGTGCGGGGACCATTGCTAACAAGTTAGAAAGAAGTAGATTTTGTCAATACCTCTTAAGATAGAAATATTAGGGAATAATAATGATAA